>VAZR01000318.1 GCA_005888515.1 Alphaproteobacteria bacterium
GCCCTCTCCCCGTTTACGGGGAGAGGGACAGGGTGAGGGGCCGCCCGCATCATCTTTGCGCCCCGGATTTATCAGCCGGCACCGTTCAATCGCAGCATCAGCTGCAAATTCTGCACCGCCGCGCCCGAGGCGCCCTTGCCGAGATTGTCGAGCCGTGCCACCAGCACGGCCTGCCGCCGCGTTTCGTTGGCATAGACGGAGAGTTCGAGCTTGTTGGTGTCGTTGAGCGCCTCGGGTTCGAGCTTGCCGCCGGATGCCGGCGCGACCACCCGGACATAGTCAAAGCCGCGATAAGCCTCGGCCAAGACGGCGTGCAGATCGCCGCCGGTCGGCTTTCCCGGCAAGGTGTCGAGATGCAACGGCACCGAGACCAGCATCCCTTGCCGGAAATGTCCGACCGAGGGCACAAACAGCGGCCGCCGAATCAGCCCGGCGTAAAGCTGCGTCTCGGGCACGTGCTTGTGCTCAAGGCCAAGCGCATAGAGCTCGAAGGCCGGCCCGCCCTCCCGGTCATGCGCCTCGATCATCTGCCGTCCGCCGCCGGAATAGCCGCTGACCGCGTTGATCGTCACGGGGTAATCGGATGGCATCAGCCCGGCCGTGACCAGCGGCCGGATCAGCCCGATCGCGCCGGTCGGGTAGCATCCGGGGTTGGACACCTTGGGCGCCGCCGCGATGCGCTCGGCCTGTCCTTCGGCCATCTCGGGGAAGCCGTAGGTCCAGTGAGCGTCGACCCGGTGCGCCGTGCTGCCGTCGAGCAGCTTGGGCGCGTCTGAGCCGAGTTCCTCGGCCAATGCCGCGGCTTCGCGCGCCGCCTCGTCGGGCAGGCACAGGATCACGAGATCGACCTCGGCCATCATGTCACGGCGCGCCGCCGGGTCCTTGCGCTGCGCCGACGGCAGGCTCTTGACCGCGACCGTCTCCAGCGCATCGAGCCGCGCCCGGATGCCGAGCCCGGTCGTGCCGGCCTCGCCGTCGATAAAGACGCTGGGCTTGTTGGTCGGCATGTGTCGCTCCCTTCGATAACGAAAAACCCCGCCACTCGCTGGGCGGGGTTTCGGTCTTTGCCAATCGGATTGCAGGTCAGCGCGGCTTCGAACAGCCCGTCCGACCGGCAGCCCTCGCGCAACATGCCCGAGTCCCGCCGCAGGAGCGGCGTCGGCGTCGTTCAAAGCGAAGCGCGGTCGGATTCATGGCGCGGAAGCTACGGACAGCCGCAAGCCGCGTCAATGTTTCTATTCATCCATCGCGCATTAGCCCATAGCGCTGGCAAGCCCCTCACCCCGGCCCTCTCCCCACTTGCGGGGAGAGGGAGAGCTGCGGTGTCGATCGTGAAAAAACACACGACCGGTTTGTCCGGCATCGCAGCCGCGTTCCCTCGCCCCGCGGGCGGGGAGAGGGACAGGGTGAGGGGCTAGTTGCGAGGCCGGCTCAGACTTGGGCGATGCAAGTTACGCCTTGCCGCCGAATTCGAAGGCGAGCGCGTCGCGCACCGTATCGAGATCGAGGCGGTTCGCCTCGATCAGCGGCGCGGTCTCGACGATGATCTCGTCGATGTCGCGCACTTGCTTCAGCCGCTTGTAGAGATCCTCGCTGTCGAGGCCGAGCCCCTCGCCCAGCAATTCCATGAAATTGACGACCTCGAAGCTGCGCCCTTCACCAGCGTCGCAGATCTCGCGATGGCAGGCGTGATAGATCGTCGCCAATGTCGTGACGCCGGCATCGGCCACCGCGCGCAATTCGCGCTCGACCAGCTCGCGCTTGAACTTCGGCAGTTGCGCCAGGCTGTTGGCTTGCGTCCCGACGCGTGGGACATCGATGTCGGCGAGCTCGGCGCCGGGGATGATCGACAGCAGTTTTTTGACCGCGTCGATGACGCCCGGGAAAACCGGCCGCTCGTGCAATGCGATCCGTTTCTCGACCCGGCGCTGCATCAGCGCGGCGAGCCGGTCGGCGCGTTCGGCGAGAAAGATCAGGAACGGGTTCAGGTCGAACGGCTTCGCACCGAATTGCAGTTCGTAATTCGGCAGTGACACCTCGCCGATCGAGATCTGGCAACTCGGGCACCACGACAGCACGGTCGAGGCGCCGGCCGAGGCGAGCCCGTCGATCGTTGCGTAGGCGACCTTGCTGTTGTTCTCGAAATCGCCGGCGCGGTACTGGTAGACGCCGCAGCATTGCCCGACCCCGCCCATGACCTCGTAATCGACCTCCAAGAGGTCGAGGATGTCGAGGCAGAGCAGCGCGATGTGCGGCGTCTTCAAGACATTGCAGCCGGTATAGAAGACGACATCGGGCGGGCTGGTGCGCGGCGCGCGCGACGGGGTGAAGCGCGCCAGCGTCTCCGGCGGCAACTGCAATTTCGACAGCACCCGCACGCCGCGGCTCATATTCTGGAAGCCCTGCCGCCAGCGCGTCGGCAATGGACCCGAACCGGCATTGCGCCGCGCGAAGCCACGCGCCAGCTGCACCATAAAGCGCGGATTGATGCCGTGCTGACAGGCCGGGATGCAGTTGCCGCTGCCGCTGCAGATATCGGCCCAGCGCACCGCATCGGGATTGCCTTCGCCGCCCGTGATCAGATCGACGATGGCGCCGGTCGTCGCGGCGGGATCGGCATCGGCGAG
>VAZR01000376.1 GCA_005888515.1 Alphaproteobacteria bacterium
AAGATCGCGATCTGCTTCGCCCATGTTGCCTACCAGCTGCATGAGCGGTTTGCCCTGCTGAATACCGGCATCCACAGCGTCGCTGTCCGCGACCCCGCGGCCCTGCAGGACCGCATCGGCGAGGCCGATGTGCTGGTGATCTCCGGGCTATAGCGGAACGATCTGCTCGACCGCGCGCCGAGGCTGCGCTTTGTCCAGGCGATCGTCGCCGGCACTGACCAGTTCCCGCGCGACGAGCTGGCGCGCCGCGGCATCCGTCTGGCCAGCGCGCGTGGGGTCAATGCCCGTGCCGTGGCCGAGCACGCAATGGCGCTCATTCTCGCCCTGAGCCGCCGGCTTCCCGAGGCGCGCGACAATCAGGCAAGGCGCGTCTGGCGCCAGATGATCGGCGATTTGGCGCGGCGCGAGGACGAGCTTGCCGGCAAGACGCTGCTCGTGGTCGGCATCGGCGATATCGGCGGACGCCTCGCCCGGCTCGCCAAGGCTTTCGATATGCGCGTCATCGGGTTGCGGCGTGATCCGTCCCTCGGCCATGGCGCGGCCGATGCGGTGCACCCGATGAGCGCACTCAAATCCCTGCTGCCGGAGGCCGATTTCGTCGCGCTAACCTGCCCCTTGACCCCGGAGACCGAGAAGCTGGTCGACGCCGAGGCGCTCGCCCGGATGAAGCCTTTGGCCTATCTCGTCAATGTCGCGCGCGGTCGGGTGGTCGACGAAACCGCGCTGATCGAGACGCTGGCAGCACGGCGGATCGCGGGGGCCGCGCTGGACGTGACCGTGGAGGAACCTCCGGCGCCGGACTCACCGCTCTGGGGCATGGACCATGTGCTGATCACGCCGCACACCGCCGGCGAAACCCGGCGCTACGAAGACAATGTAATCGAGATCCTGCGCGAGAATCTGGAGCGCCTGTGGCGCGGCGAATCACAACTGCGTAATCAGGTGGTCTGAACCGCTCCGTGGCGCGCCGTCCGTGCTAGCTTGATTGGAATGCCGCAGGGCGGACCAAGATCGAGGGGAGGGGACGATGAAGACGCCGCGTTGGATCTGGACAGCAGGCGCGTTGCTGGTGCTGATCGTCAGCGGCGCCGGCCAGGCGCAACAAGCCGGCATGAGCTTTTTCGTGACCAGCAACGGTGTCGGCAAGGGCGCCGATCTCGGCGGGCTGGAGGGCGCCGACCGGCATTGCCAGCAGCTGGCGCAGGCGGCCGGCGCCGGCAACAAGACATGGCGCGCTTATCTCAGCACCCAGGCCGCCGATGGTAAGCCGGCGGTCAATGCGCGCGACCGCATCGGCAAGGGGCCGTGGCAGAACGCTAAAGGCGTCGTCGTCGCCAAGAATGTCGATGAATTGCACGGCGCCAACAATCTGACCAAGCAAACCGATTTGACTGAGAAGGGCGAGGTGGTCAACGGCCGCGGCGACACCCCGAACAAGCACGACGCGCTGACCGGCACGGCGCCGGACGGCAAGGCGTTTCCGCCGGGCGAGGACAAGACCTGTAAGAATTGGACCAGCAGCACCCAGGGCACGGCGATCGTCGGCCATATCGACCGTCAGGGGCTGCGCGACGACGAGCCAAACCGCTCATGGAATTCGTCGCATCCCTCGCGCGGCCCTGATGGCGGCTGCAGCCAGGCCGATCTGCGCAGCACCGGCGGCGATGGTCTGTTCTACTGCTTCGCAGCAAATTGACCGGGATCAGCGAAACGCGTTCTGCTGGTTCATTGAGCGCCGATCTTGCCGGTGAGAACGTCCGCCATGGTTTGCAGCTGCCGCTCAGCCGCGCGCTGCTGAGCCTCGAGCATTCGGGCTTCGAAGGCGTCCTCGGCGGCGGTCAACGCCTTGTGGACGCTGACCTCGAAACCCGCCCGGTTTAACGCCGCGTCGGTCTGGCTCAACACCCAATCGACCGACGTGCTGGCGGCGAAGCCGATCAGCAGCGCACCCGCTGCGCCGGTCAGGATGCCGGTCACGACATTCGCCAGCACATTCGGCAGCAACCCGAATAGCGGCAGCAGAAAACCGCCGAGCAGCGCCGCGGCGACGACCGGCAGAACGATGAAGCTGATCAGCTTGGTGGCGAACGGGCGCGCCAGACGCAGGATCACCTCGTTGATCGGGCTGTCCGCTCCGGTCAACTCGAACATTTGCGACAATTCGGGGCGCACCGCCGGCTGCTCGGCGGTACCATCGGTCTTGCACAACGGCTCAAATCCGGCGGCTCGCGCCTCCCAGGACGGATCCGGTATCCACCCCTGGGCCGGGTCCTGGCGCTCGATCTGTCGTGCCTCGCGCCGGACGAATTCGACGAGGGCCCGCTGATATTTGCCGCAACGGGCGGAAAATTCCTCGCGCAAGGAAGCCCGCGTAGCGGTAATCGCCGCCTCGATCTTGGTGTCGAGTGTGGCGGGCTCCACGACGCGCCCAGCGAATTGCTGCTCGATGTCCTGTATCAGCTGGGCCTGAACCCGGTCCGGCATGTCTAAGGGCGAGCCCGTGATCAGACCTTCCCAGGTCCACCGGAAGGTCTTTCCCAACAGGATCCAACTGGTCCACCAATCGAATGCCCAATCGGCGTAAGCGGGAATCCGCTCGTCGATC
>VAZR01000185.1 GCA_005888515.1 Alphaproteobacteria bacterium
TTTCTCTCCACCCGGCCTGCGCGGATGCTCGACAAGCCCAGATTACACCTATGAGGGATTATCGGTCGCCTACAACTTGAGCCAAACCGAGCTCCCGCTCCCGGAAGGAGCAGACATAACCTCGACCGATCCTACAACCGAGCCAGGCGCTCTACTCGAATTTGATACGCGACTGCGGATCTGGCTAACCAACCTAAAGAAAAAATCCTCGTCAGGGCGTATTCGCAATTAGCGCCCAGCCAGCCTGAGCCTGCATAACACCTGAATTAGAGTGACAACGAAATTGGCGGATTCGACTACGGTGCACTATCACCGCGACTCCTTATTGCTTAGTGCCCCGCCCTACTAGTGATCGAAGGACCGGCAGGCCGTCACAGCAGAAAACTTCGCGAGACCGACCGCGGAATTGCGCTGGGCCTGACGCGCCCAGATCTCACCCTGCGCGTGCCGGATCTGAATGATCGTCGAACGGCGCTCGCGGCGCGCCGCGATCGCCTGCCGCGCCGCGCCGATCCCGATCAGCGGCGACCATGCCATTAGCGCGGCGAGCACGATCAGCAGACCCAGCACAACATCGCTCATCGCGAGGCAGAAGCTGATAACGCTCGGCGCCGACCGGCGACACACGTCGCGCCATGCGGCGACAGCCGCAACGCGACCGACTTGATGGGTCACGACAACCCCCCGTTCAACACTTGTCTATGCCGGTTGCCCGGCCTTGTTGTCCGGCAGGATAGTCCCGCTGCGATTGCGTCCGCAATTATCCCTGAGTAAGGGGTCGCCGCTTCACTCGACGGTGACGCTCTTGGCGAGGTTGCGGGGCTGGTCGACGTCGGTGCCTTTGAGGACGGCGGTGTGGTAGGCGAGGAGCTGCACCGGGATCGTGTAGAGCAAGGGCGCGACAAAAGGGGCGCATTGCGGCACCGCGATGCCGAAGGCGCAGCGCTCGCCGATCCGCGCGAGACCGGCGACATCCGAGATCATCACGACCTTGCCGCCGCGCGCGCAGACCTCCTCGATGTTCGAGAAGGTCTTCTCAAAGAGATTGTCGGGCGGCGCCACGACGACGACCGGCACATTGTCGTCAATGAGGGCGATCGGTCCGTGCTTCATCTCGCCGGCGGCATAGCCTTCGGCGTGGATGTAGGAGATCTCCTTCAGCTTCAGCGCGCCTTCGAGGGCCAGGGGGTAGGAGGTGCCGCGGCCGAGATAGAGGACGTCGCGGGCGAGCGCGATTTCGGCGGCGATCTTCTGAATCGCCTCGTCGTGATGCAACACCTCGCTGGCGCGCGACGGCACCTCGGCGAGCTGGCCGGCGAGCCGCGCTTCCTCCGCGGCGTCGATCGTGCCGCGCGCCCGCGCCATCGCGATCGTGAAGGCGGCGAGAACCGCGAGTTGGGTCGTGAACGCCTTGGTCGAGGCAACGCCGATCTCGGGGCCGGCGAGGGTCGGCAGGACCACGTCGGATTCGCGCGCGATCGTGCTTTCCGGCTGGTTGACGATCGCGATGATCTTCTGGCCGGCCTCGCGGCAATAGCGCAATGCCGCCAAGGTATCGAGCGTCTCGCCGGATTGCGAAATGATGATCGCCGCGCCGTCGCGCGGCATCGCCGGCGCGCGATAGCGGAACTCGGAGGCGATATCGGCCTCGACCGAAATCCGCGCCAGGGTTTCGAGCCAGTATTTCGCAATCAGCCCGGCATGGTGCGCGGTGCCGCAGGCGAGCAAGGTGATCTTGCCGATATCGCCTAGCGCGAAGGGCAACTCCGGCAGGTGGATCGTCTGGGTGGCCGGGTTGATCAGCGCCTGCAAGGTGTCGCCGATCACCGCCGGCTGCTCGAAGATCTCCTTCTGCATGAAATGGCGGTAATTGCCCTTGCCGATCAGCGCGCCCGACAGCGCGGTCTCGCGCACCTCGCGTTCGATCGCATTGTTGGCATGGTCGAAGATCTGGACCTTCTTCGAGGTCACGACCGCCCAGTCGCCCTCTTCGAGATAGGCGATGTGGCGGGTCAATGGCGCCAGGGCGAGCGCATCGGAGCCGACAAACATCTCGCCGTCACCATAGCCGATCGCCAAGGGCGTGCCGCGCCGGGTGCAGATCAACAGATCGTGCTGGCCGGCAAACAGGAAGACGAGCGCGAAGGCGCCTTCCAGCCTTTCGAGGGTTTTGGCAACCGCCTGGGTCGGGTCGAGGCCCTGTGACAGATGATATGTCACCAAATTCGCTACCGCCTCGGTGTCGGTGTCGGTCTGGAAGGAATAGCCGAGCCCGACCAGCTCTTTCTTGAGCGCCTGGAAATTCTCGATGATGCCGTTATGGACGACCGCGACCTTGTCGGTCGCGATCGGGTGCGCGTTCTTCTCGCTCGGCTGGCCATGCGTCGCCCAGCGCGTATGGCCGATGCCGATCGTGCCCTGCACCGGCTCCTTGTCGAGCCGCGCGACTAGGTTCGACAATTTGCCTTCGGCGCGCCGGCGTTCGATGCGGCCGTTGATCAGGGTCGCGATCCCGGCTGAATCGTAGCCGCGATATTCGAGCCGCTTGAGCCCGCCGAGCAGCTCAGCCGCGACCGGTTTCTTGGCGATGATCCCGATGATGCCGCACATCAGTCTAGCTTCCGGAACAGTGGTTTCGGTTGTTCATCACGGAATGCACCCGCGACCTCCGTTCATACCGGCGAAAGCTGGTATCCACGGCAGGGGTGGGTCCCGGCTTTCGCCGGGACGACGGTTTGGGGGAGCCGGGCACTACTTGTTCTTTCCTCGCAGCTTCTCCCGCAGCTCGCGGGCGCGTCCCGGCTTGTCGACTTGCCGCGCCCGCGCAATCGTTAGGGCATCCTTCGGGACATCGCTGGTCACGACGCTGCCGGTCGCGACATAGGCCCCATCGCCGACCGATACCGGCGCGACCAGTGCCGTATTCGATCCGATAAACGCGTCCTTGCCGATCACGGTGCGGTGCTTGTTGAACCCGTCGTAGTTACAGATGATCGTGCCGGCGCCGATATTGGTTCCGGCGCCCACCTCGCTGTCGCCGAGATAGCTGAGGTGATTGGCCTTGGCGCCGGCCCCGAGCCGGGTCTCCTTGATTTCGACGAAATTGCCGACATGCACCTCGGCATCCAAGACCGCGCCGGGCCGCAACCGGGCGAAAGGGCCGATAATTGCGCCCGCGGCGATCGTCGCGCCTTCGAGGTGCGAGAAGGAGCGGATGCGGACATTGTCGGCGACCGTGACCCCGGGGCCGAACACGACATTCGGCTCGACGACGACATCGCGCCCGAGCCTGGTGTCGGCTCGGCCGGCAATTCGGCGACCCGGCAGGAAAGCCCCTGGGCGCGGGCGATCGCGACGATATCGGGCAGATAGAATTCGCGTTTGGCGTTGTCGTTGCCGATCCGGTCGACCAGATCGAACAGATGGCGCGAATCGACCGCCATGATGCCGCCATTGCACAGCCCGATCTGGCGTTCCTCGGCGGTCGCATCGCGCGCCTCGACGATACGCGCGAGGCCACCATCCGGGTCGAGCACGAAGCGGCCGTAGGGACCGGGATCGGCCGGCCGCATCCCGGCCGCGACAATCGCCGCGGCGGGCGCGCGCCGCCGCTCCTTGAGCAGCGCTGCGATCGCCTCAGGGCGCAGCATCGGCGCGTCGCCGAATAAGATGACGACATCGGCGATGTCGCCTTTGGCCAGGCGCTTCTCCAAGGCGGCGCGGGCGGCCTTCACCGCATCGCCGGTGCCGCGCGGCGGCGATTGCACCGCGGTCTTGGCCGGCGCGACCGCGCGCGCGACCGCCTCCATGCCGGGCCCGATCACAACGACGATCTCTGCCGGGTCGAGCGGCTGCAGGGCCTCGGTCACATGCCGAATCATCGGCCATCCGGCGATCTCGTGCAGCACCTTCGGGACCGCCGATTTGAGGCGGGTGCCCTCGCCGGCGGCGAGGATGATGGCGGCAAAACGGGCTTTACTCATGACACAGGTCGCACAGAGGTCCACAGAAAGCTCGGCGAAAAGCTCGACAGGGAACGAAACGCGATCATAGGCGCAAGGGTTGCATGATGCCTACCAAAGGCCAACACACAGATTATTGCGAATTATGAACGCGGCGGCGCAGACTCCCTGGCCATGGCCGATTTTCTGCTGGTCTTCGATCTCGACGGCACGCTGATCGACACGGTGCCGGACCTGGCGAACGCGCTGAATCACGTACTGCGCGAGCATGGGCATGGGCCGTTCTCGCCGCGCGAGGTGCAGGCGATGGTCGGCGACGGCATCCCGGCCTTGGTCACCCGCGGCTTTGCCGCCCGCGGCGCGGATGCGGCGGAAGCGAGCGAGGCGCTGCCCGACTTTCTCGCGCTCTACGAGGCGAACGCCGCGAATCTGAGCCGGCCCTACCCGGGGGTACGCGATACGCTGATCGAGCTGCGGCGGCGCGGCTATCGCACGGCGGTGTGCACCAACAAGGCCGAGCGTGCCACGACAGCGGTGTTGCGCGGGCTCGATCTGCTGGAAATGTTCGACGGAATCGCCGGGGGCGACCGTTTCGCGGTCAAGAAGCCGGATCCCGGTCACCTGCTTTATCTGATCGGCGAGCTCGGCGGGCAGCCGAATCGCGCGGCGATGATCGGGGACAATGAGAACGACGCCGCCGCCGCGCACGCCGCCGGGCTGCCCTTGGTCTTGATGCGCTACGGCTATGCGCGGGTCGATCCGGCGACGCTCGATGCCGCCGCGCTGCTCGACCGCTTCGCCGATCTGCCGCAGACGCTGGAAAGGCTCGGGCTCAATCCTTGAATTTGAGGTCCGCGCCGCGGCCGTGCATCTCCGCGAGATGGCCGGTCACCGACCCGATTTCGGTCACCAATTCCACTTTGACCGGCAGCATCAGATCGCCGGGCGCGAGGCGCGCATACCAGATCGTGCCGCGCTGCGGCATTTCCACCTTCTCGGCCGGAGGACCCGCGACATTCTCGCGGGTCATTTTGCACGCCGTCGCCTCGCCGCTGTAATGCTGCCCGGTGGTGGCCGATAATTTCTGTCCGCCGGCATCGGTGAACCGCAGCGTGTAGCGGTGGCGTCCGTCGAAGACCGGCACGCTGAGCGTGCAATTGCCGCCCGTCCCGAGGCGCCGCTCGACCAGGAAATACGCCGTCAGCGGATCGACCGTATCGCGCGGCGGCGCAGTGACGGCACCGCCAGTGCCGGTGCCGGCTTTCGCCGGCATCGTCGAGCTGCCGCTGGCGGTTGCGCTGGCGCGGAAATCGACTTTGTCGTGACGCTCGCCGGTGTCGCGTTTGACGTCGGCATTGTACGCCTCGGGCTGTGCGCCGGTGCTGGCGAGCCGGCCGCGCGCCGTGGAATGGCTTTGGAATTCCTTGAACATCCCGGCCAGGCCGGTGGTCTTCAGATCGCCGGTGATCGCGTAAGTGCTGCCGGTTTCCTCGATCACCGTGCGGTCGGTCGCAACATGCAGGCCGCCCATCCCGAACACCTCGACCCGCAAGGTGATCTTGTCGGCTGCGATCGCCGGGCTGGCGAGCAAGGCCAGGGCAGCGCCCAAAGCCCAGCGCCGCAACGGCGGCGGGAAACGACACTCAACAGCCATCTCTGGGATCTCCTCGCAACCGAGCCGCGGCGCGCCAATTCATAAGACGGTCCGCGCCTTGACAGGGTTCCGGGCGCCCTCCTAAATGCCCGGGCCGGACAACGGAACCGGGCGCGTAGCTCAGCGGGAGAGCACACCCTTCACACGGGTGGGGTCACAGGTTCAATCCCTGTCGCGCCCACCATCGAAACCCGAACATTCGCGCGGGTTTCGCGGTTCCGCTGCGGAGCGCCGCCCGGCATGCCGATTTCGCCGTTGCGGGAGAGCGGCGGTCAAACCGCTGACGCTCGGTCAATAAAATCTCAATCATATCCGGGCTATCTTCGTGCACGATGTCCAAGCCCGCGCCAGCCCCGTTCCTGCGCGACCCGATCACGGTTCCCCGCAAGGAACTGATCGAGCATTACCGCGCCCAAGCTGACCGATACCGGCAATTGGCCGATCGGCAGCAGCGGTCGTCGGTGCATGAAGGGCTGCTTGATCTCGCCCGGCAGTGCGAACTAATGGCGAAGACCCTGGCAGGCCCGACGCCTGACGCGCGCACCCAGCCAGAACTCTCCAAAGACGAACTCCTTCTCATGCTCAGCCAGGTCGTCGCGGAGGAAAAGAAGGCTGTTCCGGCTGCGCAGCCCGTGGAGCGTCCGCGGCCGCCCGCTCTGCTGGAGTCGGCGCGGGAACTCTCGCTCGATGAGATCCTTCAGAAGGTTCAGCGCGACATCGCGGAAAGCAGACCAGCTGCATTACGTCAAGCGCTATAGCGGAGCGGGAAATACCTCCCGGCGGCGCGGCCGTCCGATGACGTATTCACGCGTGTGACGCGGATAGGGTCGTCGCCGAGCGCCGCCTTGATTCATATTCCTGCGTGGATCGTCGCTGGCCGCATGCCTCGATATACGTTGTTTAAGCAAGCACAAAATCGCCCTATAACCGGCGAACGAGCCAGGAGGACCCCCCATGCGTAGCGCCGTCATCGTCTCGACCGCCCGCACGCCGATCGGCAAGGCCTATCGCGGCGTCTTCAACGACACCCAGCCGCAGGCGCTCGCCGGCCACGCAATCGCCCAGGCGGTGCGGCGCGCCGGGGTCGAGCCGGCCGAGATCGACGATGTGATCATCGGCGCGGCGTTGCAGCAGGGCGGCCAGGGTTCGAACGTCGCGCGGCAGAGCGCGATCCGCGCCGGACTGCCCGACACCGTCGCGGCAATGTCGCTCGACCGCCAGTGCTCGTCCGGGATGATGGCGATCGCGACGGCCGCCAAGGAAATCATCCATGACGGCATGACGATCGCGGTCGGCGGCGGCGTCGAGTCGGTCTCGCTGGTGCAGAACGAGCACATGAACCGCTACCGGGCGCAGGATCCCGAGCTCGTCGAGCGCATCCCGGCGCTGTACATGACGATGATCGAGACCGCCGAGACCGTCGCCGAGCGCTACGGTATCTCGCGCGAGGCGCAGGACGAATACGCGCTGCGCTCGCAGCAGCGCACCGCCGCGGCGCAGCAGGCCGGCCGGTTCGACGACGAGATCGCGCCGTTGCCCTCGGTCATGCTGGTGAGCGACCGCAACACCGGTGAGACCTCGAAAAAATCGGTGACGTTGGACAAGGATGAGGGCAACCGCCCCGACACCTCGCTCGACGGCCTCGCGGGGCTGAAGCCGGTATTCAAGGACGGTCAGCGCGTCAAGGAGGGCCGCTTCATCACCGCCGGCAACGCCTCGCAACTCTCCGACGGCGCCTCAGCCGCGGTGCTGATGGAGGAGCAGGAGGCCGGACGCCGCGGGCTGGAGCCGCTCGGCATCTACCGAGGCATCGCGGTCGCCGGCTGCGCCCCGGACGAGATGGGCATCGGCCCGGTCTTCGCGGTGCCGAAACTGCTGCAGCAGCACGGGCTGACGATCGACGACATCGATCTCTGGGAACTCAACGAGGCCTTCGCCTGCCAGGTCATCTATTGCCGCGATCGGCTCGGCATTCCGCACGACAAGCTCAACGTCAATGGCGGCGCGATCTCGATCGGCCACCCCTATGGCATGTCGGGCGCCCGCATGGTCGGGCACGCGCTGATCGAAGGGAAACGGCGCGGCGCCAAGCTCGTCGTGTGCACGATGTGCGTCGGCGGCGGCATGGGCGCCGCCGGCCTGTTCGAGGTCGCGTAAACCAAAGCTTCACCACGGAGTACGTGGAGGACGTCTGCGGTGAAGTGTTTTCTCAAAGGACCGGGAAGTGACGATCATTGAGGGCATCGCCGAGCGCATCGGCGCCATCCATTACGACGGGCTGCCGCCGGAAGCGGTGCGCTGGGCCAAGGCGGCGATCCTCGACACCGTCGGCGTCACCTTGGCCGGCGCCGCCGAACCGTGCGCACAGATCGCCGCCGGAGTGCTCGGCCTCGGGCAGGCGGGCGGCGACTGCCTGATCTTCGGCAGCCACCGCCGCGCGACAGCGCTCGATGCCGCGCTGGTCAACGGCACCGCGGCGCATGCGCTCGATTTTGATGATGTCAGCAATTCATTGGGCGGCCACCCCTCGGCGCCGATCCTGCCGGCGCTGTTCGCGCTTGGCGAGGTCGTCGACTGTACCGGTCGCGATTTCATCACAGCCTATGTCGCGGGGTTCGAGACCGAGACGCGGATCGGCCGCGGCGTCCATTTCCATCATTACGAAAAGGGTTGGCACCCGACCGCGACCCTGGGCGTGTTTGGCGCCGCGGCGGCGTCATGCCACCTGCTCGGCCTCGACCGAACAAAAACCGCGCAGGCGCTGGCGATCGCCGCCTCGCTCGCCTCCGGCATCAAGGCCAATTTCGGCACGATGACGAAGCCATTGCATGTCGGGCATACCGCGCGAAACGGCCTCTTCGCGGCATTATTGGCGCGCGATGGCTTCACCGCCAATTCCGCCGCGCTCGAACACAAGCAGGGTTTTCTCTTGGTGTTCAACGGCGCCGGCACCTTCGACGCCGAGATCATGCTGCGCGATTGGGGACAGCCCTATGACATCGTCCGGCCCGGGCTCGGGGTGAAGCAGCATCCGTGCTGCGGCAGCACCCATCCGGCGATCGACGCGCTGTTGCTGCTGCGCGCGGCACATGAGATCGCGCCCGAGCGGGTGGCGCGGATCGATTCCTGGACGCATCCGCGCCGGCTCGCCCATACCGACCGTCCCGATCCGCAGAGCGGGCTCGATGCCAAGTTCAGCGTGCAATACTGCCTGGCCCGCGCGCTGATGCACGGCCGCATCCGGCTCGAGCATTTCGAGGGCGAGGCGTTCCGCGACCCGGCGGCGCGCGCCTTGATGCAGCACATCCACGCCGCGCCGCATCCCGAGATGGGCGAGGGAAGCGGTGAGCATCTCGGCGCCGAGGTGCGCATCATCTTCGAGGACGGCAAGACGCTCGCCGAGCGGGTCGGCGCGGCGCTCGGCCGCGGCCCCGACAACCCGCTGCCGGAAGACGCGCTCGCCGGCAAATTCGCCGATTGCGCCTCTCGCGCCCTGCCATCCGCTCAGGTCGAGCGGCTGCAGCGCCTGCTGGTGCAACTCGACGAAGCCGCCAGCCTGCGCGCCATCACTGCCGCGATGGTGGCGCCCGAATAGATCGTGAGCTCGCGCTACAGCAACGATAGCCCAGCGGAGCGATACGCGCTGATCGATCGGTCACGCGTTATCAGAGTCAGTTCCTCGACCCGCGCTTGCGCGATCAACATCCGATCGAAGGGGTCGCGGTGGTGCTGCGGCAAATCCAATAATTGGCGGCAGTGTTCCGGCAGAACGGGAAGCAGTTCGAACTCCTCGGGCACCGCAAAGAGGCTCTCGGCCGCGGCAATTCGCCCTGCCGAGGCGAGGAGGGCGATTTCCCACAGCGATACAGCGCTGATAAGACGAAGCGCCGCGCCGTCGAGCGCTCGCCGTTCGGCTGACCTCAGCTTTTCGGGCGCCGTGCGGATCCAGATGAAAATGTGGGTGTCGAGAAGCAGGCGAGGCACTACTTCGCCCGTTTTCGGTAAAACTCCTCGATGATATCCTCGGGCAGGCTCAGATCGTCGGCGACGTAGAGGCCCTTGAGGTCGCCGTATTTGATCGGTTTTGGCCGAGGCAGCGGTCCCAGGCATGCCACGGGCCGCCCGTTGCGGGTCACGATGATCTTTTCACCCGACTCCGCGCGAGTTACGAGCGATGCGAATTCTGCCTTCGCCTGAGCTACCGAAACCTGTCCGCTCACGCCGTTTCTCCTGACCATGATGGTCATAATATAGTATCCGGCTGGCTTCGCGCCAATCAGGGCGCCGCTTCGATTTCGAACTTGATCCCCTGCGCCAGGGGCAGGTCGCGCGAGTAGTTGATCGTCGTCGTCATGCGCCGCATGTAGGCTTGCCAGGAGTCGCTGCCGGCCTCGCGGCCGCCGCCGGTTTCCTTCTCGCCGCCGAAGGCGCCGCCGATCTCGGCGCCGCTCGGCCCGATATTGACGTTGACGATGCCGCAATCGCTGCCCGCCGCCGAGGTGAACAGCTCGGCCTCCCGCAGATCGGTGGTGAAGATGCTGGAGGCGAGCCCCTGCGGCACGGCATTGTGGATCGCGATCGCCGCGTCGAGTTCTCGGTAGCGCATGACATAGAGGATCGGCGCGAAGGTCTCGCGCCGCACGACCTCGCTCTGCCCGGGCATTTCGACGAGCGCCGGCCGCACGTAATACGCGTTCGGCAATTTCTCCGCGAAAACGCGCTCGCCGCCGGACACACGACCGCCGTCGCGCTTCGCCTCGTCGAGCGCCTGCTGCATCTCGGTGAAGGCAGCCTCGCCGATCAGCGGGCCGACCAAGGTGCCGGGCTCCAGCGGGTTGCCGATCTTGACCTGCGCATAGGCGCGCTTGAGCCGCTCGGCGAGCGTCTCGGCGATGTCCTGGTGCACGATGAGACGCCGCAAGCTCGTGCAGCGCTGTCCGGCGGTGCCGACCGCGGCGAACAGGATCGCCCTGAGCGCCAGATCGAGATCGGCCGAAGGCGCGACGATCATGCCGTTATTGCCGCCGAGCTCCAGGAGCGAGCGGCCAAAGCGCTGTGCGACCCGCGGCCCGACCATCGCGCCCATGCGGGTCGAGCCGGTGGCGCTGACGAGCGCCACACGCCGGTCGGCGGCCAGCGCTTCGCCGAGCACGGCGCCGCCGATCGCGACCTGGCTCAAACCGATGCGCAATTCATCCGGCAGATCGCCGAACCGCGCGCCAAACAGATTGATCGCGCGACCGAACAGCGCGTTGCAGGCGAGCGCGCAGAGCGGTGTCTTGTCCGACGGTTTCCAGATCAGCGGGTCGCCGCATACCAGCGCCAGTGCGGCGTTCCACGACCACACCGCGACCGGGAAGTTGAACGCGGTGATGATCCCCACCGGCCCCAGCGGGTGCCAGGTTTCGAGCATCCGGTGCCCCGGCCGCTCGCTGGCGATGATCTTGCCATAGAGCTGGCGCGACAGGCCGACCGCGAAATCGCAGATGTCGATCATCTCCTGCACTTCGCCCTGACCCTCTTCGAGGATCTTGCCGGCCTCGATGGACACCAGCCGGCCGAGCGCCGATTTGTGCTCGCGC
>VAZR01000360.1 GCA_005888515.1 Alphaproteobacteria bacterium
CGCCGGCCAGGTGCTCAAAGGGCCGTTGGCGGCAAGAAGCTAAATCAGGACCCCCGTCGATAGCTTCCGCATAAAGCCGGTGCGCTGTGCCGCGCCGGCCATCAAAAATTGCGCGTCCTGCCCGGACAGGATAAAGCGCGCGCCCATCTCGACATAGCGCGTCATGATCGCCTCGTTATAGATCCCGGCCATGCCCGGAAATTTGCCGTGCTTCTTGCAAGCGGCGATCGTCGCACGGTAAGCGTCCGCGACCCGTTCGTTTCCGAAATCGCCGGGGATACCCATCTCGGCGCACAAATCGTTCGAGCCGATCAGCAGGACATCGACGCCGGGGACCGCGGCGATCTCCTCGGTATTGTCGATCGCGGTCGGCGTTTCAAGCATCACGATCGTCAGGTTGGCTGCATTGAGAGCCTGCGCCGCCTGGCCGCTCGAAACCGAACGCAGCGAGTAATGCGGACCGATCCCGCCCATCGAGCGATGGCCGACCGGCGGGTATTTGAGGCGGTTGACGACCTCGCACGCCTCGGCGGCGGTGTCGACATGCGGCATGACGATGCCGAGCGCGCCATTGTCGAGGGCGCGGGTCGCAATCGCATATTCGCCATTCGGCACCCGCGCGATCGGGGCGATGCCGGCGTCGAGCGCGGCAGTCGAGATCTGGGCGCAGGCTTCGAGCGACATGACGCCATGCTCCATGTCGAGGAACAGCCAGTCGAAGCCGGCGACCGCCATTGCCTTGGCAATCTCGATGCTGCGGGTCATGCGGATGCCTACGCCGAGCGCCAGCTGTCCCTGTTCGAGCTTGTCGCGGGCGACATTGCGGACGGCAGTCATGCGCGGCTCCCCTTACGGTCTGGCCGTCAGGGTGCCCGTTCTCGGAGATAGGGGCAAGCGGGAGCGGGGAGGGGATCGACCCTCCCCGCAACCCGATTAGTCTTCGCCGGCGGCGAGCTGCGGCGTCTCTGCTTCGGCGGCCGCCTCCTGCTCCGCGGCGACCGCGGCCAGCACGCGATCGCGCTCGGCGGCGACCTCGCGCAGATGCGCGATGACGCTGCCGGTGCCCGCCGGGATCAGCCGCCCGACGATCACGTTCTCCTTCAGCCCGGTCAACGAGTCGATCCGGCCGGAAACCGCCGCTTCGGTCAGGACACGGGTGGTCTCCTGGAACGAGGCCGCCGAGATGAACGAGTTGGTCTGGAGGCTCGCCTTGGTGATGCCCTGCAGCACAGGATGAGCGATCGCCGGCCGCAGCCCTTCAGCTTCGACTTTGGCGTTCTCGTGGTCGAACTCGGACCGGTCGATCTGCTCGCCGGCGAGGAAGGTGGTCTCGCCCGGCTCCTCGATCTCGACCTTCTGCAACATCTGGCGGACGATCACCTCGATGTGCTTGTCGTTGATGCGCACACCCTGCAGCCGGTAGACCTCCTGGATCTCGTTGATCAGATAGCTGGCCAGCTCCTCGACCCCGAGGATGCGCAGAATGTCGTGCGGCACGCGGTTGCCGTCCATCATCAGGTCGCCCTTCAGGACGTAATCGCCTTCCTGCACGCTGATGTGCTTGCCCTTCGGGATCAGGTACTCGACCGGCTCGGCTGCGCCGCCATCCGACGGCACCACGACGATGCGCCGTTTGGTCTTGTAATCCTTGCCGAATTCGACGCGTCCCTCGCTTTCGCTGATGATCGCGAAATCCTTCGGCTTGCGCGCCTCGAACAGCTCGGCCACCCGCGGCAGACCGCCGGTGATATCGCGCGTCTTCGAGGATTCACGCGGGATCCTCGCCAGTACGTCACCGGCCTTGACCTGCGCGCCGTTATCGACCGACAGGATCGCATCGACCGGCAGGAAGTACCGCGCTTCAAGTCCGTTGGCGAGGGTCAGCACCTCACCCTTCTCGTCGCGCAAGGTCACGCGCGGACGCAGATCGCCGCCGCGCGGCTGCTGCTTCCAGTCGATGACAACCTTCGACGAGATGCCGGTCGCCTCATCGAGCACCTCGCGCATCGAGATGCCCTCGCTCAGATCGACGTAATGCGCGATGCCATCCTTCTCGGTGACGATCGGGATCGTGTAGGGATCCCATTCGGCGAGGCGATCGCCCCGCTTGACCTTAGCGCCCTCATCGGCCAGCAACCGCGCCCCGTAAGGCACGCGGTGCCGCGCCTTCTCACGGCCAGCCTCGTCGAGCAGTACGATCTCGCAGTTGCGGCCCATCGCCACCGGCAGACCGGCAGAGTTGATCACCACGTTGCGGTTCTTGACCTCGACTTTCGCGTCGAATGCCGCCTCGATCGAGGATTGCTCAGCGCCACGCTGGGCCGCGCCGCCGATGTGGAAGGTCCGCATCGTCAGCTGCGTGCCGGGCTCGCCGATCGACTGCGCGGCGATGACCCCGACCGCCTCG
>VAZR01000186.1 GCA_005888515.1 Alphaproteobacteria bacterium
GTTGGCGAAGACGAGCCCGAGCGCGAGCACGGTCCCGAGATCGTTCACAAAGCAGGCACCGAGAATGATCTTGCCGATCTCGGTCTTGTTGAAGCCGGTCTCGATCATCACCGCATAGACCACCGCGACTGAGGTCGTGGACAGTGCGATCCCGGCGATCTGTGCCTGAGGCCACGGCCATGCGTAGACGAAATGGGCAAAGAACAGGATGCCGAGGTAGGGCGCGAAAAACCCCATCGCGCCGATGCACATCGTCGACCAGAAATTACGCCTGATGACTGCCTGATCGATCTCAACGCCGGCGAGAAAGGTCAGGAGGATCGCGCCGAAACCGGCCAGCCAGTTGATCCAATCAGTGAGCTGAAGATGGATCGCATTGCCGGCGATCGCGCCGACGACGATCTCGGTCAGCGCAACCGAGATCGTCAGCCAGACCGATAACAGCGATGCCGCCAATGCCAACCCGATCCAGAGGGCGGCGATCAGCCAGACATTCTCCACCGGAACCTCCTCTCAAGCCGTGGACCACACGCGGCCTATCGCGCAAACAAAGCGGCACGCACGCAAACCGGATGACCGAGGTGAACCACGGAGCGGCCCACCTCGACGGCGGGCCCGGTAAAGCTCCCGCCGCGTTTTAGCGAACGCAGTAGGAGCTATCAGCCTTGCGGCGGTTTCGGGGAGGCTCCATCCCCATCAGCTATCGCCGGCGATATAACACGCCATGCGACGGATCAAATAGCCCCGACGATCAGGCTGATCGCGGCCGCGGTCCATCGAAGATCAGGCGAAGCTCGGCGGATGGCGCTCGTGCCAGTCGGTTGCCTGCTGGTAGGCCCAGCCGATCCTCAACGCCATCGCTTCGTCATAGGGGCGGCAGATGATCTGCAATGACAAGGGCAAGCCGGTCCGGGTAAAGCCGTCGGGAGCCGACAGCGCGCACAGTTCGAGCAGATTGACGAAGCGCGTGAAATGCGCCGGGGTCGTCGTCTGGTCGACCGACTCGACCGGAATCGCCGGCATCTGCGTCGTCGGCGTCAGCAACGCATCGACACCGTCGAATGCCGCAAGAAAGCCGCGCTTCATCGCATCGCGATCCGCCAGTGCGGCGAGATAATCAGGGGCACTGATGCCGCGGCCGAGCTGGATACGCGGCCGCACCGCCGGATCGATCGGCAAGGCCGGGTCGTCGACCAGCTTGCCGACCAGCTGGTAGGCCTCGGAGCCGATGATCCGCCCCGTCGCACGCGTCGCATCATCGAAGCGGCAGGGCAGCACGAGATCGACGATCTCGGCCCCCAGCCGGGCCAGCGTCTCGAGCGCCTCGTCATAAGCGGCGAGAACCTCGGGGGTGCAGCCATCGCGCTCGGCATTCGGCATGCGCGCGAGCCGCAGCCCCTTAACGCCGCGCCGTAACGCTGGCATCGGATCACTGGGAGGTGGTGCCGACAAGGTGCGCGGATCGAGCGGATCCGATCCCTGCATGACCGTGTACAGCAACGCCGCATCCTCGACCGAGCGGGCCATCGGCCCAGGCGTATCGAGCGAGGGCGCGAGCGGCAGGATACCGTAGGTGCTGACGCGGCCGATTGTCGTCTTGAGCCCGGAGAGACCGCACCATGACGCCGGCAGCCGCACCGAACCGCCGGTATCGGTGCCGATCGCCCATGGCGCCATGCCGGACGCGACCGCGACGCCGGAGCCGCTGCTCGATCCGCCGGGCGTGCGCGGGACCTCGGGGTCCCACGGGTTCCACGGCGTGCCGAGATGCTGGTTCGTGCCCCAGCCGCCCATCGCGAACTCGACGGTGTGGGTCTTACCGAGGACGATCATGCCGGCAGCGATCAGACGCCGCGCCAAACTCGCTGTCACGGGCGAGCGGCGCTCGCGCCACGCCATCGAGCCGCCGGTCGTGACGCGCCCTTCCAGATCGATCAGATCCTTCAGCGCGATCGGCACGCCGTGCAATGGACCGACCATGTGCCCCGAACGGATCGCCTTGTCCGCGGCGTCGGCGGCGAGTCGCGCATCATCGGCATAGACATCGATAAAGGCGTGCAGCTTTGGGTTGTGCCTCTCGATGCGCGACAACAACGCCTCGACGATGTCGACCGGCGATAGCCGCCGCGCGGCGATCTCGGCGGCGAGACGATGGGCCGGCAGAAAACTCGGATCGGTATTGGAGGAGGGCATGGCAGCTCGTTCGGCGAGAGGGGAGGCTATTTCGGAAAGAGCCGGCGATACACGCCGGGCGATCCGACATCGTGCCGCATGAAGGCGCGGACGCGGTTGCTCCATGAATTGCTGTCGCGGGCGCGTACCCATTCCGGGGTCTCCGAGACGCCGGCGTTCTCGAACTCGTAGAGCGTCAGGTATTTCGGCTGGCCGTCAACCGCCACATAGCGGCGTGCATCGATACATCCAGGGCATTTGAGGTAGGGCGGGATATAGGCGGTGTTGTACCAGTCGTTGAATTCCTCCTCGACCGTCGCCGGGATGTCGATCCGCCCCATCTGCAGAAACGGCGCCGGCTCGCGTGTCTGCTCGATCGGGTTGCTGTGCACCGGGAAGATCTGGCGATAGCCGTTGAGCAGATAATTGCGGCCGATCGTGCCGCCGGAAGACGACACCCGCCGCGTCGACGGCCGAAATCGGACGCCATCGAGAAAGGCGGGGCTGCGCAACACGTCCGGCGCTTCGAGCTCATAGAGGGCGAGGTATTTCGGGCTGCCTTTCAACGCGACATAACGGCCGGCGCTCAGGAAGCCGGGCACCGCCAGCAGATGCGCGATGTGCTCCTCATCATACCAGCGGTGATATTCCGCCTCGAATTCCGGATCGATGTCGGCCCACACCATCAACAGGCCGGTGCCGCGCGTCTTGGCCATGTCGGTCTCCCCTCGTTTCCCGGCACATTTAACACCGCAGCGGCGGACGAGGCGAGGGAGGAGATCGGCGTCCCCCGGTGACGGCCCTCGCCAAATTGGCCGGAGGAGATACAATGCCCGCCTGCGACATTTCGGCGCAAAAACCCGCCGGGCCTGCGACCGTGGAACCCGATACCAAGCACATCATCCGTCAATGGAACCGGGAGATCGAGGACGAAGCCCGGCGGCATGCCGCGCGCGCCAAAGATAATGGGTCCTGGCGGGCGCTTGTCTGGGGCGGGCTGTGGCTGCTGTGGCTCGGCGTGCTGCTCGGGTTGATCGGTCTGCTCAAGCCGTTGCATTGATCAGCTAAGGCGCCGGAAGGAAATATCGATGTATGCGGTGATCTTCGAAGTCGAGCCGGCGCCGGGCCGGCGCCAGGATTATCTCGACATCGCCGCGCAGCTACGCCCCGAACTCGAACAGATCGACGGCTTCATCTCGGTCGAACGTTTCCAGAGCCTGACGCAGGAAGGCAAGATTCTGTCCTTGTCGTTCTGGCGCGACGAGGAAGCGGTGGCGCGCTGGCGTGCTCATGCGCAGCACCGGGACGCCCAGCGCGCCGGCCGCGCGGGCATCTTTAAGAATTATCGGTTGCGCGTCGCTGCCGTGGTGCGCGATTACGGGCTGGAGGACCGCACCGAGGCGCCGCAGCCGCCACCCGAAGCGTAGCTACTCCCACGTGATCTTCGGCGCCGGGCCGAGCTTGGCCGGGCCGAGAAACATCTGGCCGTTCTGGATCGTGAACGAGGTGCCGATCGCCGGGCGGCCATCCGGCCCGGTTTTCGCCAGCATCGCCAGCGCGATCCGCGCCAGGCGAGCGTCGCTCGGCTTCATCCGGCCGGCCGCGACCAGCGCATTCATCAATTCCTCATAGCCTTCGACCGCGCCGGAAAACCCACCGATCGGCTGCAAGTCATTGTCGAGCGCCAGGGTGCCCGATCCGGTGATCGCGAGCCTGCCCCAGCGCAACGCGAAATTGTCGAGTTCAGCGGTGCCGCCGGCATCCCGCCACGCCGCCGCCGCCTGGCGCGCCGGGCCGGACGCTATCGCTCCCTTGACAGTAAGGCCAAAGGCGAACTCATCGACCAGATTGCGAAACGGGCTCGGTGCCTGCGGCACCGTCACTTCGCGCAAATCGGCCGCCACCGCTAAGTTGTTCTCAGTGTGCGTCTCGGGCGTGCGCGACGGCAGGATCAGCCAGACATGCGCCTGGCGTGCGCCCACCTCCTCACTGGTCGCCAAGCGGCCCTCGTCGAGGCTGAGCCAGATTGTGGCGCCGCCCTCCGCCGCCGCGGACACCGCGCCCTCTGCCGCCCGGGCCGTCAACTTGGCGACCGGCTTCTCCTCCGTCCCGGCGGCGAGATTGAACCCTTGCGGCGCGGTCAGCTGCCAGACCCGGAACCGCCACGGCCGCGTGCTGCCGGACAGCAGCGGCATCCGGATCTCGGCCGGGGGGTTGATCGCCTCGTCCCGCAATGCCGCCTCAGTCATCTCGACGCGAAAGGCGAACGGGAAGCCACTGACCCGCAACCCACGCCAGGATGCCTCGATCTTCTGGTCGCGCGCCGATTGCGCCCATTCTTTCAAACCGGTTTTGAGCTTGCCGGCGACGATGAACCAGAACGCCGTGTAGGCGCCGAAGCCGGCAATCAGCAGCAGGCTGGCGATAATGAGGCCGAGACGCGTCCGACGGCGCATGCCGCGGTTATAGCGCGCACCGTCCAACCCTGCTTTAAATTCGAGGTTCACGGGAGGATGCCATGAAGAAGGTCGAGATCACCGCCTATGGCGCGCCGGAAGAGGTCGCGCATTGCGTCGAGGCACCTGATGTCGGCCAGCCCGGTGCCGGCGAGATCGTCTTTGATATCCTGGCGTTCCCGATCAACCCCGCCGATCTGTCGCTGTGCCGCGGCAATTACCGGCTCCGGCCGCCGCTGCCGGCCACCCCGGGCGCCGAATGTGTCGGCCGGATCGCCGCTGTTGGAGCGGGCGTGTCGCGCGTCAAACCCGGCGATCTCGTCATCAACATGCAGCGCGAGAACTGGGCGCAGCGTCGCCGCATCAAGGCCGACGACGCGATCCCACTGCCCTCGGGCCTCGATGTCGCGCAGGCGGCGATGCTGCGCATCAACCCGGCGACGGCGCTGTTGCTGCTGGAAGATCATGTCGCGCTGAAGCCCGGCGATTGGGTTATCCAGGACGTCGCCAATTCCGCAGTCGGCCGCCATCTGATCGTGCTGGCGAAGCAGAAAGGCGTGCGCACCGTCAATGTCGTGCGTCGCAACGATGTCACGGCCGAACTCAAGGCGCTCGGCGCCGATATCGTGCTGGTAGACGGGCCCGATCTCGCGACCCGCGCTCACGATGCGGTCGGCGGCGCGCCAATCCGCCTCGGCATCGATGCCGTCTCGGGCACCGCCTGCAAGCGCATCGCCGATTGCCTGGCCGACGGCGGCATGGTCATCAGCTACGGCGCGATGTCCGGCGAGGATTTGGTCATGAGCCGGCCGGCGTTGAGTTTCCGGGGCGTGAGCTTGACCGGTTTCAATCTCGGCCGTGGCCTCGCCAAGCGCAGCCCCGACCAGGTACGCGCACTTTATGCCGATCTCGCGATCAAACTGCGCGACGGCGTGCTCAAGGCGCCGATCGACGCGACCTATCCGATCGAAGACATCAAAGAGGCGCTGGCGCATGCCCAGCGCGGCGGCCGCAACGGCAAGGTGCTGGTGTTGCCCAATGGGCCGGTTTGAGCCACGATCCCGACGTAAATGAGCCGATGGGGCGGGCTGACCGCCGCAACGGTACGGAATTTGCGGGGACACAACCCAGCACCCGATGAAGGGAGGCTTCGATGACGACCAACATGAACCGGCGGCAATTCCAAACCGCGCTCGGATGGGGTGCCGCCTCGATCGCGCTCGCCGAACTCGGGCTGTCGGGCGCGGCGCGGGCGGAGGAGAATTTTACGCTGGCTTCGACGGGCGCGACCTGGGGCGAGGGGCTGAAGGCCTCGTTTATCGATGCGTTCGAAGCGAAAACTGGAACAAAGGTCACCCAGGAATTTGCGATTGACTCGGTGTTCACCGCCAAGGCGATGGCGAGCTGCGGCAACCCGCCCTTCTCTAGCGTCGCGGTATTGCAGGCCGAGGCCAATTTCCTCGCCCTGGGCGGCTGCTTGCAGAATTATGACCTGTCGATTGTCACCAACTACAAAGACATCATCGACAGCGCCAAGGAGCCAACACGCGCCCAGTTGAAGGATTGGTTCGCGCCGTTCGTCTTGATCGTGATGGGGCTCGTCTACAACACCAAAGAAGCGCAAAAGCCGACCTCGTACCAGGACCTATTGAACCCGAAATACAAGGGACGGGTCGGCATCCCGACCTATGGCTGGGTCGGCAATTCCTGGCTGCAGGTATTGAACAAGACTCTGGGGGGCAATGAGGACAATGTCGATCCCGGCATCGGCTTTCTCGCCGAGCTGGTGAAGAAAAACGACGCGGTAATCATCGAGAACACCGATGCCGCACTGAAGGCCTTCAGCCGCGAAGAGATCGTCATCATGCCGTTCTGGAACGGCCGCACTGCAGTGTTGCAGAACCAGGGCGTGCCGGTCGCGATCGAATACATCCCGGGCTCGATGCTGGTTGGCAACGGTTTCCCGATCCTCAAGGGCGGCAAATTCATCGAGAAGATGAACCAATACGTCAACGTCACGCTGGACGGCCAGTACCAGATGATGATGACCAAGCGGTTCTTCTATCCGCCGTCAAACCGCAACGCCAAACTGCCGCCCGACCTGGAGAAGTATGCGTTTCCCGCCGACAAGGAAAAGAACGTCGTCGCGATCGACTACGAGAAGATGAACGCCCACAAATCCAAATACCTCGATCGCTGGAACAAGGAAGTGCTCGGCGCCTAGCGCGCATCGCTTTCGGGCCGGTGTCGCAATGGCCGAGCGCTACGAGCTCGAAATCCGCGGTCTCGTGAAGCGGTATTCGCCGCAGGTGACGGTCGGCCCGATCTCATTCGATGTCCGGCCCGGCGAGTTCTTTTCACTGTTGGGGCCGAGCGGTTGCGGCAAGACCACGACGTTGCGCTGCATCGCCGGGTTCGAGAGCTTGAGCGAGGGCTCGATCCGGCTCGCCGGTGCGCGGCTCGACGACAAGCCGCCGCAT
>VAZR01000361.1 GCA_005888515.1 Alphaproteobacteria bacterium
GGTTTATCGGCATCTACGCCGACAAGCAGGTCACCCGGGTCGAGGCCATTCGCAGCGACCGCGCGGCGATCGAGTTTCGTGGCTTTCCGCCGGCAGTGCGCGATGAGCTGGTCGGCGCGCTCGGCGATCAGATCACAGTGCAGACCGGCGACTGGAATTGCGGCGGCGTGCTGACGATAAATCACAAGCGCAAGCCGTTCGATGACCCGCGCGTTCGCCGCGCCCTGACCCTGGCCATCGATCGCTGGGGTAGCGCACCGGAGCTGTCGAAGATTGCGATCGTGAAAACGGTCGGCGGCGTGGTCTTTCCGGGTTCGCCGCTCGCCGCGACCAAAGAAGAATTGCAGCAGCTCGCGGGATACTGGCCCGACATCGAGAAATCGCGGGCCGAAGCCAAACGGCTGCTGAAGGAGGCCGGCGCCGAGGGGCTGAGCTTCGAGCTGACCAACCGCAGCGTCGATCAGCCGTACAAATATTATGGTATCTGGGCGGTCGATCAGTGGAGCAAGATCGGAGTCAAGGTGACGCAGCGCGTCTTGCCGACCGGGCCGTGGTTCCAGGCGCTGCGCGACGGCAGTTTCGACATCAGCACCGAGGGCAATTGCCAGAACGTCGTCAATCCCCAGGCCGATGTCGGCAAATACCTGCCGCATACGATCGCGCCCTGGAATTACGGCTACTTCGACGATCCGCAGGAGATCGAGATCTACAACAAGATGCTCCGCGAACTCGACAAATCGAAGCAACGGGAGCTGATGCGCCAGTTCGAAAAACGCGTGCTCGACGAGCAGGTGCACTCAATCTATCTGCTCTGGTGGCAGCGCATCGTGCCGCACCGGTCGTACGTCAAGGGCTGGAAGATCAGCCCGAGCCATTACGTGAACCAGGATCTGGCGACCGTATGGCTCGATAAATAACAAGGGTCCACCCCGCCTGGGAGGCGGCCCGAACAGCGGAGGAAGCGATGGCGCTCGGCTTT
Organism: Alphaproteobacteria bacterium; assembly: GCA_005888515.1. Lineage (GTDB taxonomy): Bacteria > Pseudomonadota > Alphaproteobacteria > ATCC43930 > CGMCC-115725 > DATARH01. Next base: position 980 of record VAZR01000361.1, read on the forward strand.
TGGATGGCCGGTATCGGCGCAGCCCTTGCCGTGATCGCGGCGACACCCCTGCCGGCTAAAGAGACGCCGAAGCGCGGCGGTGTCCTGACATTTCTGATCCCGGCCGATGCGCCGCCGAGCTTTGACGGGCATCGCGAAAACACGTTCGCGACGGTGCATTCGGTGGCGCCGTTCTACAGCATGCTGATCCGGGTCAATCCCGAGAACCCGTCCTCGACCACCGATTTCGTTTGCGATCTCTGCACCGAAATGCCGAAGCCCACCAATGAGGGCCGGACCTACACCTTCACGATCCGCCAGGGCGTCAAGTTTCACGACGGCTCGCCCTTGATCGCCGAGGATGTGGCGGCGAGCTGGAACAAGATCGTCTTTCCGCCCGAAGGGATCATCAGCGCGCGCGGCGCCGGCTACGCGGCGATGATCGACAAGATCGAGGTGACGGGCCCGGCGGTCGTGTTCCGGCTGAAGCGCCCGACGGCGGCCTTCCTGCCGGCGCTCGCCGACCCGTTTGCCTTCATCTACCGGAAAGCGGTCCTCGACAAGGACCCGCACTGGTACGAGAAGAACGTCCTCGGCTCCGGCCCGTTCAAGCTCGAAGCTATTGAGACCGGGCAATCGATCAAGGGGGTCCGCAACCCCGACTACTACCATCCGGGCCTGCCCTATCTCGACGGGTTTGTCGGGATCTATGCCGACAAGCAGGCGACCCGGCTCGACGCGCTGCGCGCCGACCGCGCCGCGATCGAGTTCCGCGGCTTCCCGCCGTCCGCTCGCGACGAGCTGAAGGCGGCGCTCGGCGACAAGCTCGCGGTTCAGGAAAGCGACTGGAATTGCGGCACCCTCGTAATCCCGAACCACAAGAAAAAGCCGTTCGACGACGTCCGGGTTCGGCGCGCCTTGACGCTGGCAATCGACCGTTGGCACGGCGCGCCGGCACTGGCCAAAATCGCCAATGTGCACACCGTCGGCGGCATCGTGTTTCCGGGCTCGCCGTTGGCGGCGACAAAGGAGGAGCTCGAAAAACTCGCCGGCTATTCTCCCGATATCGAGAAATCGCGAGCCGAGGCCAAGCACCTGTTGAAGGAGGCCGGCGCCGAGGGGCTCAGTTTCGAGCTGCTCAATCGCAATGTCGATCAGCCCTACAAATACAACGG
>VAZR01000362.1 GCA_005888515.1 Alphaproteobacteria bacterium
AGCTGCCCGCCTGGCGCCGACCGCGCACCGGCGAGATGCCCGGCCTCGTATTCTTCCGGCGTTCTGACGTCGAGTACGTAAAGCGTGCGCTGCTCCGCTTCTGACCGCCAAGCCGACAGCATGGCCTTGTCGATCGAGCGAATGTCGCAGTGCGCGGCGACTCGGGCCGCCGCCTTCGTCGAGGCTTGGCGCCCAGCCTCGGAGACCGCGGGCGGGCGCAGGACTGCACCGTTGATGACACCATAGCCTGCGAGATGCCAGGCCATCGTGCCATCCTTCAACGACATGATCTTGTTCGGAAACCCGGCATTGCGCAGAGCTTGCGCGCCGATGATGCTGCGGGTGCGGCCGCCGCAATTGACGATAACGGTTGTGTTCACCGACGGCACCAGGTCCGCAAAGCGATAGACGAGCTCGGCGCCCGGAACGCTGATCGCGGTCGGGATGCTGTTGTTGTGATATTCCTCATACGAACGGCTATCGAAGATGGCGATGTCGGCGCCGCTATCGATCAGCGCCTTCAGCTCCGGGGCCGAGACATAGGGGGTGCCGGCCTCATGCTCGACAACCTCGGCGAAGGCTTTGCTCGGCACATGCACACCGCTGTAGACGCGATAGCCGGCAGCCTCCCAGGCTGCGATGCCGCCCTCCAACACCGCCACATTCTGATACCCAAACCCGTGCATTCGCTCGATCGCGCGCAACGCGGAACCATCGCCGTCATCGGACCAAACCACCCGCGTCGTGCGGCGCGGCACTAGATCGTCGATCAGCAATTCGAGACGGCTTAGCGGCACGACAGACGCCATCAACAAATGACGGCGCGCGAAAACTCCTTCCTCGCGCGCATCCAACAGCGCGATCTCCCCCGCCATCATGCAGTTGCCGCTTTAGTTCGCGGGCCTCGATGTGCTTGACCCCATCGCGCATTGCGTTCCTCGCCATGCCTATTCAACTGCTCGGTCGCCGGCGGACGAAGCGCTCCACCATCGTTGCGAGCATTGTCTATGTTGGTCGTACCACAGGTAAACAAGCTTATGACAGCTGCACGGGACGACCCGCGGCGCAGCCGACAGCCGCTTCGGCTTCAGATCGAACCGCGCCGTCGCTTCGAGCACCTGCTGGATTTGTGAGTACATGTTGAGCATCGTGCCCTCCGATCAGCCACTCGTGGCCGCTCGCGTGGGTTATGATGCTATCCGAGCAACGGGAGGAAACGCCGGTGAAGCTCAGCACCGATCGCATCTTGACCACGCATGTCGGCAGTCTGCCGCGGCCGCGCTCGATGCTAGACCTCATTGCCGCCCGCGAGGCCGGCCAAGCGCTGGACGAAGCCGCGTTCGAGGCACGATCGGCCGTGGCCGTAAGGGCGATCGTCGCGCAGCAGGTCGCATGCGGCATAGACGTTGTCAGCGATGGTGAGCAGTCGAAGCCGAGCTACGCGACCTATGTGAAGCACCGCATTGCTGGCATCGACATGGACCCGTCGGTCATCGAGCGTGGCCGCGACGTGATGCTGAGCCTCGATCGCCTTGAACACCCCGATTTTCAGACCGCGACCAATTTCAGCAATACCGCGTTCCCGGCTTGCCTCGGGCCGCTGTCTTACGAAAACCCCGAACCCTTGGAGCGCGACCTCGCGCATTTTGCCGTGGCGGTAGCGGAAGCCGCGCCGACCGAGGCATTCATGACCGCCCCCTCACCCGGAATCCTCACCCGCTTTGTCGTCGATACCTACTACAAGGACGAGGATGCCTATGTCGACGCGCTCGCCGCGGCGATGCGCACGGAATACAGGGCCGTGGTCGACGCCGGTTTCATCTTGCAGATCGATTGCCCTGATCTTGGCTCTTGCCGGCACAACCAATACAGGCACCTGAGCGACACCGAGTTCCGCCGCATCGCCCAGCGCAACATCGCCGCGCTCAACGCCGCGACCGAGGGGCTGCCGCCCGACCGCATGCGGCTCCACATTTGCTGGGGCAATTACGAGGGGCCGCACACCCACGACATCGCGCTGAAAGATATTATAGACATCGCCTTAAAGGCGCGCCCGCAAGGGCTCAGCATCGAAGCCGCCAATCCGCGTCACGAGCATGAGTGGGAAGACCTAGCGGCGATCCAAATCCCTGACGACAAGGTGCTGATCCCTGGAGTGCTCGACTCGACGACCAATTTTGTCGAGCATCCACACCTTATCGCCCAGCGGATCGGCCGATTTGCCGACATTGTCGGCCGCGAGCAGGTGATTGCCGGCAGCGATTGCGGCTTTGGCACCTCGGCGACCGCACCGCCGATCGTCGCGCCCAGCATCGTCTGGGCCAAGTTCAAGGCGCTCGCTGAAGGCGCGCGCATCGCTAGCGAACGACTCTGGCGATAGGAACGGCCGCTCCCTGAGCCAGCAGATCGTAGTAACCTTGCTCAGAAAACCCAGCCGTCGGTTCTGCTTCAGACTTGTCTCTTTGACGGCCAATGCCGCCCGTAACCGCTACGAGAAGCGGCGAATCGGGCGACCGCTTTCGGCGCGAAGCGGAAGCACTAGCACTAGAGAGGCATCGTCCGG
>VAZR01000363.1 GCA_005888515.1 Alphaproteobacteria bacterium
TACAGTTCGAGATCGACGATCTCTGGCGCGTCCTCGGCGTAGGGTTCGGCCCTCATGCCGACTAGACAATTGCGCAGCCGCCGCCGCAACGAGCCGAGCGATTGCCATTCGAGCCGATAGACCGGATAACCGGTCGGATGCGCCTGCGGGAGCGGCGCGCCGGCGAGACGCTTGCCCCAATTTTCATCGTGACATTGTCCGCAGGACAGGTTCAGCTGGCCCTGCCGCTGCTCGAATATGTGGCGGCCGGCTTCGATGAACGGGCCCGTCCGCGCATCCTCCGCGACCGCGATCGGCTCGCCCTTCGAGTGATGCGCGACATAAACCGTCAATGCGAGCAGCTCCTTGCTGTCGAACGGCAACGGCTTTGCCTGCTGGTGTTCGGTGCGGCAGCGGTCGATGCGCTGCTCGAGGTCGAGCGGCCGGTCGAGGGTCGTGTCGAAAGCGGGATATCGCGCCGCCACCCCTTTCATGCTTTTCCCCGCGTCGCCGTGACAATCGGCGCAGGATTTATGCGCGGTGCCTTCGGCCTGCTGCCACAGCGCGGCGCCATCGAGCACCGACAGCATGCCGGGATTGGCGGCATCGTCGTCCTGCATCGCGCGTAATTCGGGGCTCATCATCGCGTAGCCGGAGCGGCGGTCCGGGGCCGGGATATCGGCCGCCATAGCCGCGACCGAAGTCAGCACGGCGGCAATGCCGAACCGGACGGCCGGCCTCATTCGACCGTGATCGCGGCGGTCTCCGTTGCCACAAAGCCGTTGTCGCCGCTCCAGTGAAATTCGAGCGTGCCGCTCTCGCGCGCGGTGGTGAAGAACGACAGGAATGGGTTTGACGCGATGGCGGGCGACAGCTCGGCGCGGAAGATTTCTTCGCCGTTATATCGGCAGGTGAACAGGGTGATAATGTCGCGCGGAATCGGGTTGCCGTTGGTGCCGACACGAAAACCGCTCTCCATCGCATGCGCGATCAGCGTCTTGATTTGGATCACCTCGCCGCGCAGCGCTTTGGCCGGCAGGTGGATCAGCACGCGCGCCGTCACTTCAAATCCTCAACGCAAGCGGCGAGCGTCACCACCACGTCGGCGCTGCCGCTCCAGAACGAACCATTGCTCATCTCAGCGATCGCCGTCACCTGCTGCGAGTCGGCGAGCTTGATCCGGATGGACAGCTGCGCCTTGCCGGCGCGCGGGCCGAGCGTGACAGAGATTACATGCGGCTGCGGGTTCTTCTCATTGACGATGTGAATCGCCTTGACGTGGTCCGCTTCGGTTATAGCGCTGTCGACCGACACTGTCAGCGGCACGGTGTTGCCGTTCTCGACCAGCGGCGGCACGTCGAGCCGCACCTTGCCGGGTTGCAGGGTCGCCTCGCCGACGATACTGCGGATCAGCTCCTGCATCGCTTGCGGCGAGGCGCGGCCCAGCGATGCCGGCAACAGCGATACGATAGCCGCGCCGGCGGCCCATTGGCCGGAGCGGATCAGGAAACTGCGCCGGCCGGCAGGGAGGGGGGCGGGATCGGCAGACATGACCGCATTCTTACTCCTCCTTTAGGGTCATGAGAAAGGCGACTATGTCCTCGATCTGCTGGGCATCGAGGATCGGCTTGCCGGCAAATGGGGCAGCAACCCGATCAAGCCCGTCTGTGCGGTAATAGGGCGGCATGATCGTCAGTGGGTTAATGCGGCCGGCATCGACCAACCGAAGCCGCAATTGTCCGGCCGAGTTGCGCGATCCGGCGCCGGTAAGGCTCGGCGCCAAATTGCCTTGCAGCGGCGCCTCCGGGAATGACCCCGAGCGGCACAGCAGGCACAGCCCGACCCGCCGGTCGGCGACGATCGCACGGCCGCGCGCGGGATCGCCGGCGGTCGAGGTCAGCGGCGCCGGGACCGCATCGCCGACTATCCGGTAAGGCACGAGCCCGGTATCCGCGGCGCTCGCCGGCAATGACAGCAGGATCCCGGCGATCAGCGCAGCCCGGATCAACTCAGCCGAACATTTCCGCGGCGATCGTGCGGAACCAGCCATCGGCGATCTCGGCCTCGGCGGCACGGGTCTCGGCCGGCGCGTCGAGCGGGCTGGTGCCGCCGCTGCCGGGCACTTCGGCGAGCAGGCCGTTCTGGGGCTGATAGACGCCCGCAACCGA
>VAZR01000364.1 GCA_005888515.1 Alphaproteobacteria bacterium
CCAATATCGTCGCGAGCCTGGTTGTCGTCGTGGCGCTGGTCAGCCTCGTCAACAGCGCGCTCGGGCTGTTGCCCGCCGTCGAGGGCGACGCGATCACGTTGCAGCGGCTGTTCGCCTATGTCTTCCGGCCGGTCATGTGGCTGATCGGCATTCCGGGCCCGGATACCGCCGCCGCGGCGACGCTGATGGGTACCAAGACGGTGCTCAACGAATTCATCGCCTATGTGGATCTGAGCCATCTGCCGGCTGATGCGCTGAGCGATCGGGCGCGGCTGATCATGACCTATGCGCTGTGCGGCTTCGCCAATTTCGGCAGCCTCGGCATCCTGATCGGCGGCATGGGCGCGATGGTGCCCGAGCGCCGGCCCGAGATCGTCTCGCTCGGCCTGCGCTCGATTCTGTCGGGGACGCTCGCCACCTGCATGAGCGGCGCGGTGGTCGGGCTGTTGTGAGGGGTTGAGGATGGTGCGCGGCAGGCCGCGGCCCAACGCGGCGATTTACTACGCGGTCGATGCCTTCGACACGAGCCGGCCGCGGCTGATGGGCCGGCACGCCGCCGGCGAGGGCTTCCTGCGCGGCTTTGTGCGGCACGGCGGCACCGGCCGGCTTTACTGTTACGCGCGCAGCGCGGCCGATGCGCAGGATTTCACAGCGCGCGTGCAGGCCGACGGCGCCAATGTGCCGGTGACCTGGATCCCGTTTGCCGAGCCGCAGCGCCTGGCCGAACCCGGCTGTCTGTTTTACCCGACGGTCGGCGTCGATGAGCTCGCCTGGCGCCGCCGCCGCCACGATCAGCAGGCCTACAGCGTCGTCGGAATCACCCACACGATCGTCACCGGCGAAGTTATCGAAGTCATCGCCAATTGGCTGATCGCGCCGGTCCAGCCCTGGGATGCGGTGATCTGCACCAGCACGGCGGTGCGCGCCGCGGTCGATACCGTGCTCGACGCGCAGACGGCCTATCTCGAGGCGCGGCTCGGCCGGGTAGGCCCGAGCCGGCCGCAATTGCCGGTCATCCCGCTCGGCGTCGATTGCGATGCCTATGTGCCGATGCCGGGGGTGCGCGCGGCGTGGCGTCAGCGGCTCGGGATCGGCGAAGAGGATGTCGCCGTCCTGTTTCTCGGCCGGCTCAGCTTTCACGGCAAGGCGCATCCCGTGCCGATGTATCGCGGGCTGCAGCAGGCGCTGGCGCAGAGCCCGCTCCCGGGCGGCGGCAAATTGCACCTGATCCAGGCCGGCTGGTTCGCCAATGACGCGATCGAGCGCGCCTTTCGCGATGGCGCGGCGGCGCACTGTCCGGATGTCGTCTGCCATTTCCTGGACGGGCGTCAGGCCGATGTGCGCGGCGGCATCTGGCAGGCCGCCGACATCTACACCTCGCTATCGGATAATCTGCAGGAGACCTTTGGGCTGAGCCCGATCGAGGGCATGGCCGCCGGGCTGCCGGTCATAGTCAGCGACTGGGACGGTTATCGCGACACGGTGCGCGACGGGATCGACGGCTTCCGCGTCCCGACCCTGATGCCGCCGGCGCCGTACGGCATGGAGCTGGCCGACCGCTACGATCTCGCGAGCGACGATTACGACCATTACATCGGCTTCAGCAGCCAACTGATCGCGGTCGACACCGGCGCGGCGGCCACAGCCTATGCCGCGCTGATCGGCGACTCGGAATTGCGCCGCCGGATGGGACAGGCGGCACGATCCGAGGCGCGCACCCGGTTCGACTGGCGGGTCGTCGTAGCCCAGACCCAGGAATTGTGGGCCGATCTCGCCGACCGGCGGCGGCTATTGAAGGAGAGCGCGCCGTTGCGCGATCGCGGCGTAGCGGCGGTTGCCTCGGCGCATCTGCCGCGGCCGGACCCGTTCTGGATTTTCGCGGGATATCCGAGCGCCATGCTGCAGCCGGATTCAATCGTGTCGCTGATGCCGGGAACGACGCCGGATGACGTTGCGGCCCGGCTGACATCGCCGCTCTCCGATTTCGCGATGCCGGTGCTGCCCGAACTCGGCGACATGACAGCCGCGATCCGGCATCTCGCCGCTTCCGGTCCGATGAATGCGATGGCGCTGGCGGAGTTGGCCGCACCGGAACGCCGCGAGCGGCTGTATCGCGGTCTCGTCTGGATGGCCAAGATGGATCTGGTGCGGATCGCGCCGCCTGCGATCGTTTCCGAAAACAGCGAACCTTAGGACCGCCGGCCTCCGGCCGGCATGTCGGCGAGATGCCGGCGCTCCGCGCAGCTACTCCGTGCTGATGACCAGCTTTGCGGCGCGAGCACGGAGTT
>VAZR01000366.1 GCA_005888515.1 Alphaproteobacteria bacterium
CAAGCCGAGCAGCGACGGCAGCAATTCGCGCATGACCCGGTCGTGCTGCGCCAATTCGTAGCGCGGGTGCAACGCCGACAGCTTGACCGAGATGCCCGGCGCCGCCTCGACCGGCCGCCCGGCCGCGGCGCTGCCGATCGCCGCGATCGCGTGCGCATAGGCGGTGTGGTAGCGCTCGGCATCGGCCATCGTGCGCGCCGCTTCGCCGAGCATGTCGAAGGAATGCCGGTAGCCGTGCCGCTCGGCATCGCGCGCCCGGTCGAGCGCTTCCTCGATCGTGCGCCCCATGACGAACTGGCCGGCGAGGATGCGCATCGCCGCGGTCACCGCCTGACGCCATACCGGCTCGCTCGACCGCGCGACGAGGCGGCGCAGCACATCGCCGAGATCGCGTGCATCGTTGGTGTCGGGGCGCAGCAGGCGGCCGGTCAGCATCAGGGCCCAGGTCGAGGCATTGACGAACAGCGAGCCGGAATGGCCGAGATGGCTCTGCCAATCGGGGCCGGCGATCTTGTCGCGGATCAGCTTGTCGACGGTCTCGGCATCGGGAATACGCAAGAGCGCCTCGGCGAGGCACATCAGCGCCACTCCCTCGGGCGAGGACAGCGCGTATTCGTGCAGGAACGCGTCGAGCCCGCCCTTGCCGAGCCGCTCGCGGCGCACCGTCTCGACGAGGCGGCGCGCGGTCGCGGCGCTGCGCTCGCGCGCCTCCGCTGGGATATCGGCGGCGGCGAGGATCGCGGCGTCGGCCGCCGTTTCGTCGAGGCGATGCGCATCGCGGATCGCAGCGCGCAACTGGGTTTCGGGCGGCGGCGGCTCGGCGAAGACGAGATCCATGCGGCTATAGCTTGGCGGTGGCTGAGCTGCTGGCAAGCTAACGGAAATCGCGGCTCGGGATGACGATCTCGCGCGGGTCGTAGCCGGGGATCCGTTCGTGCAGTGTGAAGGGCGATTTGCGTGAAGGCGGCGGCTCGTCGCCGGTGCGGTCGCGCAATGTGTTGAGGCGGCGGGTCCAGTCCTTAAGATCCTCGGCGACGATATGGATGACGCTTTCCTCGCGCTGCAGCCGACCGCGGCAGTAAAGCAAGGTCGCGCCGAGCGCGGCGCGGCGGAAACGTTCGAGCACGTTGGGCCAGATGATCAGATTGGCGATGCCGGTCTCGTCTTCGAGCGTGGCGAAGATGACGCCATTGGCGCTGCCGGGGCGCTGGCGGATCAGCACCAGCCCGGCGATCGCAAAATGCCGGTCGACCGGCAGGGTCGCGAGATCGGTGGCGGCGACGAGCCCCTCCTGCGCCAGTTCGGCGCGCAGGAAGGCGAGCGGGTGGCGCTTTATCGTCAGGCCTGTTGTCGCGTAATCCTCGACGACATGCTCGCCGAGCGGCATTTCCGGCAGCAGCTCGGCGGCGAAGGTTTCACTTTCCTCATAACCGGAAGGCCCCTCACCCTGTCCCTCTCCCCGCTCGCGGGGAGAGGGAACCCACGGCGAAGTTTGTACGAAATGTTCCCTCTGCCGCGGCTGCTTCCAGGCTAGAGCTGCAGTCGAGATGCTGAAGCCGCTCTCCCTCTCCCCGCTGGCGGGGTGAGGGGCATGGGCGCGGTCTGAGACAGCGAATAGCGGCAAGGGCGTTTCGCCGAGCGCTTTCAGCGTCCACAGCCCGCGGCGGCGGTCGAGATCCAGCGAGCGCAGCGCATCGGCCGCGGCCAGGCGTTCGAGCGCGGCGCGGCCAAGCCCGCTGCGGCGCCACAGATCGGCGGCATTCGCATAACCACTGCCGCGGTTTTCGGCGAGGCGCTTGGCGTCGGCTTCGGCCAATCCCTTGATCTGGCGCAAGCCGAGCCGCAGCGCACGCCGACTGCCGAGCACCGAATCCGGCGTCCCGGCGAAAGCCGGGACCCACTCCTCCGCGCCCGAGTTGGTTGAAAAATGGATCCCGGCTTTCGCCGGGACTGCGGTTATGGGAGGAGCGCCATCCTTTTTTGAAGCGTTGTCGAGCGGTTCCAGCGTGCAGTCCCAGTTGCTGAAATTGACGTCGGCTGGGCGCACTTCGATGCCGTGATCGCGCGCGTC
>VAZR01000367.1 GCA_005888515.1 Alphaproteobacteria bacterium
TCAAGAATGTCGATGTCGACCTGCCGCGCGACAGCCTGGTCGTCATCACCGGGCTGTCCGGCTCGGGGAAATCCTCGCTCGCCTTCGACACAATCTATGCCGAGGGGCAGCGCCGCTATGTCGAGAGCCTGTCGGCCTATGCGCGGCAGTTCCTCGAGCTGATGCAGAAGCCCGACCTCGATTCGATCGAGGGGCTGTCGCCGGCGATCTCGATCGAGCAGAAGACGACCTCGCGCAACCCGCGCTCGACGGTCGGCACGGTGACCGAGATCTACGACTATATGCGCCTGTTATGGGCGCGGGTCGGGGTACCCTATTCGCCGGCCACCGGGCTGCCGATCGTCAGCCAGACCGTGTCGCAGATGGTCGACCGGGTCATGGCGATGCCGGAAGGCACGCGGCTCTACCTGCTGGCGCCGGTGGTGCGGGGAAGAAAGGGCGAGTACCGCAAGGAACTCGCCGAGTTTATGAAGAAGGGTTATCAGCGCGTCAAAATCGACGGCAAGTTCTACGAGATTGCCGAGGCGCCGGCGCTCGATAAGAAATTCACTCACGACATCGACGTTGTGGTCGATCGCCTGGTGGTCCGCTCTGACATCGCCGCCCGGCTCGCAGACTCGCTTGAACAAGCGCTCAAGCTGGCGGATGGGCTCGCGGTCGCGGAGCTCGCCGACCCGTCTTCTGTCTCCCCCCTTGAGGGGGAGACAGACCGCCCAAAAGGCGGTCGAGAGGGGGGTCACCGGCGCAACCGAACAAAAGATGCCCCCCTCCCCAATCCTCCCCCACAAGGGGGGAGGCAGCAGGGCGAGCAGGTCGGCGAAAAGAAAACCAAGCTCGCCGCCGCGGCGGCGGCCGACGCGCGCCGGCTGGTGTTTTCCGAAAAATTCGCCTGCCCGGTGTCGGGCTTCACCATTCCGGAAATCGAGCCGCGGCTGTTCTCGTTCAACAATCCATTCGGCGCCTGCCCGAAATGCGGCGGCCTTGGCGTCGAGCAGCATATCGACCCCGAACTCGTCATTCCGGACAAGGACCGCACCTTGCGCCGCGGCGCTATATCGCCGTGGGCCAAATCGAGCTCGCCGTACTACGTTCAGACCCTGCAGGCGCTCGGTAAGCATTACCGCTTCACGCTCGACACCAAGTGGAAAGACCTGCCGAAAAAGACCCAGGATGCGATCCTCTATGGCTCCGGCGATACCGAGATCCGCTTCTCCTATGACGACGGCATGCGCGCCTATGACGCGCGCCGCCCGTTCGAGGGCGTAATCACCAATCTCGAGCGGCGCTATCGCGAGACCGACAGCGACTGGGCGCGCGAGGAGATCGCCCGTTACTTCACCGATGTGCCGTGCGACGCCTGCAAAGGCTATCGGCTCAAGCCCGAAGCTTTGTGCGTGAAAGTCGGCGACCTGCATATCGGCGAAGTGTCCGATATGTCGGTCAAAGGCGCAGCGAAGTGGTTCACTGAGCTACCTCAGCGGCTCACCGCCAAGCAGAATGAAATCGCCGTGCGCGTGCTCAAGGAAATCCGCGAGCGGCTCAAATTCCTGGTCGATGTCGGCCTGGAATATCTGACCCTGGCGCGCGCTTCCGGCACGCTGTCGGGCGGCGAGAGCCAGCGCATCCGGCTGGCGTCGCAAATCGGCTCCGGACTGACCGGCGTGCTCTATGTCCTCGATGAGCCCTCGATCGGACTGCATCAGCGCGACAATGCACGGCTTCTGGAAACGCTGAAGCGGCTGCGCGACCTCGGCAACACCGTCATTGTGGTCGAGCACGATGAGGACGCGATCCGCGCCGCCGATCATGTGCTCGATATCGGCCCCGGCGCCGGCATCCATGGCGGCCACATCGTCGCGCAAGGCAAGATCGACGATCTGGTTACTGCGCCGCAATCCTGGACCGGGAAATATCTTTCCGGCGAACTGGTCGTGCCTATCCCCGAGCGCCGGCCGCGCAATCCGAGCCGGACGCTGAAAATCATCGGCGCCCGCGGCAATAATCTGAAAAGCATCACCGCCGAGATCCCGCTCGGCCTGTTCACCTGCGTGACTGGCGTGTCGGGCGGCGGCAAATCTACGCTCTTGGTCGACACCCTCTACAAAGCGCTGGCGCGGCGGCTGAACAATGCTAACGAGGCCCCTGCCCCATACGACCGGATCGAGGGCGTCGAACATCTCGACAAAATCATCGACATCGACCAATCGCCCATCGGCCGCACGCCGCGGTCCAATCCGGCGACCTATACCGGGGCGTTCACGCCGATCCGCGAATGGTTCGCCGGGCTGCCGGAATCGCGCGCCCGCGGCTACGAGCCGGGCCGGTTCTCGTTCAACGTCAAAGGCGGCCGCTGCGAAGCCTGCCAGGGCGACGGCGTGATCCAAATCGAAATGCACTTTCTGCCGGACGTCTACGTCACCTGCGACGTCTGCAAGGGCAAGCGCTACAACCGAGAGACCCTGGAAATCCTGTTCCGCGGCAAATCGATCGCCGACGTGCTCGATATGACGGTCGAG
>VAZR01000368.1 GCA_005888515.1 Alphaproteobacteria bacterium
GATCGATATCGGAACGCGGCGATGCGAAACCCGGAAAAATCGTGGTCAGGGACCGGTCGGGAACCCGCAGATGACGCCCGATCACGCATGCCAGCACGGTACGGAAATCGGTGCTGACGGCGAGATCGCGGCCCTCATACAGCGCCGCCGGCGCGAGACCGAGCCACTCGCCGTAAACCCGGCTGCCCTGCACCGGCCCGCCGAGCAGCGCGATGACATTGCCGTGGCCGTGATCGGTGCCGCCATCGCCATTCTCGCGCACGGTGCGGCCGAATTCGGACAGCAAGACGACGACCGTATCCTGCCACGCACGGCCGAGGGCTTTGGCAAATGCTGCGAGCCCGTCGCCGAGGGGGCCCAATCGCTCCGCCAGCTGTCCGGCATGATTGCCCTGCCGGACATGGGTGTCCCAGCCGCCGAGGCTGACGACGGCAAAGCGGATCTTTGGGTCGTGCGCGAGGAGGCCGGCGAGCCGTTCGGCCTGCGCCGGAAAACCGTTCGGCGGCGGCGCGCCGGCATCGGTAGGTTCTGCCGGTATCGGCAGCCCGGAAATCAGCTCGGTGCGCGCCATGCGGCCCTGGCGGTAGGTTTGGGCGATCGCATCCTTGCCGGCGTAGAGCCGGTCGAAGGCGCTCGCCACCTCGGGTTTGTCGATCGCGAGCGGCGTCGCCGCGGCGGGCCCGAGCGACAGGTTGGCGACCGGCATGCGGCCTTTCAGGATCTGCGGCACGGTCGGACCGACCGCCAGCGCCTCGGTGGGGCCGCGAGATGCGTTCGGCAAGGCGGCGAGCAGCCGGTTCATCCAGCCATCGGGGGTACCGCGCCGACCCGGCGTGCCGCTCTCGATGAACAGCTGCGCGTCGAAATGCGAGCGGGTCGGGTCGGGCGAGCCGGCGGCATGGACAAACGCCAGCTGCTTCGCCTGCCATAACGGCTGCAGCCCGGCGAGCGCCGGATGCAGGCCGAAATGCTCGTCGAGCGCCAGAGCGCCGTTTTCCGCACCGGGCCGGGCGATCGCGATTGTCGGGCGCGCTGCGTAATAGGCTTCGTCGCCGTAGGGAACGACGATGTTCAGGCCGTCGGCCGCGCCGCGCAGCAGCACGATGACGAGCCGCTTCTGCCCGGCATCGCCGGAAGCAGCCCAGGCGCCGCCGCGCAGCGCGAATAACGATGCTCCCGCCGATAGTCCGAGAAAATCGCGTCGGCGTATCGGCATCTCTACCGCCGCATAAAATCGGGGCTGCCGAGCATCAAGGCGGCCTGCAATTCGGCCGGCGCTTTTGCCACGGCGGCGCGCGTTTTGCCGCTCAGACCCGAGCCCAGCGTGGCAAGGAGCGACGCCGCACCGACGGGCTCAGCGCCCTCGGCGATCGGCAGTTTCCCGCCGGCGAGCGCAGTGGCGAAATTGACCCGCAGCAGGCTCGCATCGGGGCTGAGCCACGCCGCTTCGCTGTCCCGGTAACCGTCGGGAGTGGCGCAGCGGTAGAGCGGCTGTCCGAGCCGCGCCATCGCGCCGAGCAAGGGTTTTGGATTATCGCCCGTGACGCCGGCCGCGCGCGCCGCCGACAGCACGAAGCGGTAGGGCGATTTGTATTTGGCGGCGGAGCTCTCGCGGAACTCGCGGCTGGCGAACAGCGCCTGCAAGACCGATTTGATGTCGCCATCGGTTTCGATGAAGCGCGCCGCGAGCCGATCAACCAGCGCCGATGGCGGCTGGTCGGCGACAAAGTATTGCGCCAGCTTCGCGGCGAGGTGGCGAGCCGTGGCCGGGCTCTTCGCGAGCAGATCAAGCGCCGCCTCGCCCTCCGCCTCGCCATTGCCGGCAATGTCATGGCCGAGGAAATGCTTGCCCCCGTTGTCGTGGCGCGCCGGGTAGAACCTGAAGCCGCTGCCTTTTTCGGGCAGTGCGTTCGGCCGCACCAGGCTCCAGCCGGTCAGGATGCGCGAGAGCGCGACGACATCGTCCTGCGTGTAGCCGCCGTCGGCGCCGAGCGTATGGAGCTCGATCAGCTCCCGCGCGTAATTCTCGTTGATCCCTGCCTCGCGACCGTTCAGGCCCTTGCTGCCGGGCGCGGCGTTCTGCACGTTGTCGAGATAGACCAGCATCGCCGGATGGTGCGCAGTGGCGCCGAGCAGGTCACGGAACTTGCCCAGCACATGCCGGCGGATCGCCTCCTCATAGGCGCCGATCCACAGCCGGTCGAGCCCTTTGCCGGCGAACACGTTGAAATGGTTATACCAGAAATCGACCACGACCTCCTGCAGCTGGCGCGGGCTGTACAGCGCGCGCCAGACCCGTGCGGCCTGCGCCTGCTCGAGGATCAGCCGGGAGCGCTGGCGCCGCGCTTTCTGGTCCTCCGGCGTCGGCGTGGCACCGTCGGTCGCGCGCAATGGCCCGTATTCGGCGAAAAGCTGCACCGGATCGAGCTTCAGGGTCTCGAGGCCAGAGAGGCGCTCGGTCAAGCCAGACGGTTCGGGGATCGACTCGGGCTCGAGCTGCTCGGCGATGTAGCGATCGATGCCGATTGCTTTGATGTGCCGCACGTCCGCAGCGGTCGGGCCAAATGCCAGCCGATCAAGGACGTGTAGGATCTGCCGGTCTGAGGCGCGCTCAGCCGCTTCCGCTTTGGAGAAAAGAGCCGCAAGGAGCAGAACAAGTAAAACCGTCATCCCGGCGAAGGCCGGGATCCACCTTCCCAAGACACGTGCGGCTGAACAGTGAGTCCCGGCCTTCGCCGGGACGACGGATTTAGGCAGTTGCGTTGCCATTCGACGCACTCGCGGGACGCGTTCCCTTTTTTACGCGCCCGCTCGCGCCGAGCATCCCCGCGTTAACCGCGTTGCTTGGGTTTGCGGAAACTGGGGCGGCGCTTTTCGAGGAAAGCGGTCGTGCCCTCTTTCGACTCATCGCTGTTGTAGTAGAGCGCCAGCGCCTCGAAGCCGAGCGCGCCGATGCCGCGGATGTTGTCGCTGTCGGCGTTGAACGAGCGCTTGGCGATCGCGATCGCGGTCGGCGACAGCGCCAGGATCTCGCGGCACCACGCCTCGACCTCGGCATCGAGTTGTTCCGCAGGCACGACCTTGTTGACGAGCCCCATCTGAAACGCCTCTGCGGCGGTGTAGCGGCGGCACAGAAACCAGATCTCACGGGCCCGCTTGTCGCCGACATGGCGCGCCAGAAAGGCCGTGCCCCAGCCAGGATCGACAGAGCCGACCCGCGGCCCAACCTGACCGAACACGGCCTTCTCGGACGCGATCGTCAAGTCGCAGACCGTCGCCAGCACATTGCCGCCGCCGATCGCATAACCCTGCACCTTGGCAATAACCGGTTTGCGGCTGTCGCGGATCGCGCTGTGCAATTCCTCGATCGGCAGCCCGACCAGACCGCGGCCGCCATACCCCTCCTCCGTTTGCGAGCCGCTGGAACGCGCCGAGTTGTCGCCGCCCGAGCAGAAAGCCCGATCGCCGGCCCCGGCCAGCACGACGACGCCGATATCGGGGTCGTTATCGCCATCGCGCATCGCCTCGAGCATCTCTTCGACGGTCTCGGCGCGGAACGCGTTCAGCACCTTGGGGCGGTTGATCGTGATCGTCGCGACCCCGTCGCGCTTGTCGTAGAGGATGTCCTGATACGCCATGACGCTACTCCCGGGCGGGCGATGCCGGCTCGGACGATGCGGCGGAAGCTGCCGCCCGCGCAAGAGTATGCCGGGAGCTATTGCCGGAAGATCGCGGACCTTTGTCGCTGTCGTAGGTCACAACCGTGGATTGAGTCCTGATCGTTCGTTTGCTGCATCTGCAGGGACATTAGCAGCAAAATTTCTCGGTCTGGTTGTGGAGACCTGGCCCGTAGCCAGGGATTCCGCGGCGAAAGCGGACCCTTCGCACGATCGGCTCTTCCGCGTTTGCAGCAAAATTGCCGCTGCTCGCTCCTCTGCTTAGCCTCGAAATAGCCAAAACGGCGTTCGAGCACCCTCTAAGCGCATGAATTTTCGTCATACAGGCTCCGCTGTTGAGAACAAATAGAGATCATATGGCTGATGCGCGGTCGCTTCAAGGGAGTGCGCTGTCGCCGCTTTCAAAAAACTGACTTCTGATCCCGAGCGGGTTCGCCGCGTTCCCGCGGCACGGTCGAGGACGTCTACGCCAGTTGGTGTGACACGCTACTCCGCCGCCTCGTGCAGGCCGGTCGCGCTGCGCGGTTGCGGCGGTGCAAGCCGAACGAACTCGAAGAGTCGGGTCAGGCTCGCCAAGACGGCGATGCCGGCAAACCCGGCGGCCAGGACGATCGCGGTCGTCGCGCCCTGGCCGCCGCCGGTCACCCCGAACACCAGCGCCACCAAGGCCGCGCCGATCGTTTGGCCGAGGAGGCGCGCGGTCCCCTGGATCGCGCCGGCGCCGCCGCTGCGCTCGCGCGGCGCGCTGGCGACGATGGCGCGGTTGTTAGGCGACTGAAACAGTCCGAAGCCGGCGCCGCACAGCGCAACCCGCCAAATGATATCGGCGGTGGTCGGGTGCGCCGGCAGTAGCGCCAGCAGCACGAAGCCGCTGGCCAGCACCGCGAGGCCGATGCCGCCGAGAATGCCGGCGGGATGGCGATCGGCGAGGCGTCCGGCGATCGGTGCCAGGATCGCGGTCATCACCGCCCAGGGCGTGATCAACAGCCCGGTCTCGACCGCCGAGGCGCCGATCACGTCGTGGAAATAGAAGGGGAGCGCGACAAAGGCG
>VAZR01000369.1 GCA_005888515.1 Alphaproteobacteria bacterium
CTTCTCGCCAAACAATACGCCGACATCGTCGCGGCTTTCGCCGCCGAGGGTGTGCCGATCGAGCGCGCCCATGTCACGGTCAATCGTTTTGCGCACATCACCGACAGCAAAGAAGAAGGGCTGCGTTTCGCCGAGAATGCGCGCTATCAGTCGCGGCTCGCCTCGAGTCTGCGTCGGCGCGAGGAGGTCATGCAGGGCACGCAGCTGGTCGATCGCCCGTTCCCGGACGAACCGCCGCTCGAACAGATCCGCGACAATCTGCTGATCGGCGATGTCGACACCGTGGCCGAGAAGCTGGTGGCCGAAATCTACGCCACCCGCCCGGTGCATATGTGCTTCTCGTTCAAGGTCGGCGCCACGCCGCACAAGGCCGCGATGCGCTCGATGGAGCTTATGATGAGCGAGGTCAAGCCGCGGGTCGAACGCGCCCTGGGGCCGTCATTCGGATCATCCGGACGCACCGCCGCGGAATGACGGCCGGCGTCCAATTTACCGAATTGCTTATCTCAACCGAAGGAGATCGACATGCCGAGTTTTGAACATCACGGCGCGCAGCTTTATTACGAGGAACACGGTCAGGGCTTTCCGATCCTGACCTTCGCGCCGGCTGGGCTGCGTTCGGTGATCGGGGTGTGGAGCCAGCCCTCGGCGCCGATCAATCCGATTACCGAGTGGTCAGCGAACTACCGCGTGATCGCGATGGATCAGCGCAACGCCGGCGGCCAGTCGCGTGCGCCGATGACCGCGCAGGATAATTGGGACACCTATACTGACGACCATGTCGCCGTGCTCGACCGTCTGCGCATCGACCGCTGCCATCTGTACGGGCAGTGCATCGGCGGCTCGTTCATCATCAACATGCTGAAGCGCCATCCCGAGCGCGTCGCCGCCGCGGTGTTGGCGCAGCCGATCGGCCGCGTCGGCCCGCTCAAGCCGGAATGGAACGCCAACTTCAAAGGTTGGACCGAGACGCTCAAGGAGCGGCCCGAAGCGACGGAGCAGTTGCTCGATACGTTCTACAAGAACCTATACGCGCCGGGCTTCGTCTACTGCGCCGACCGCGCCTTCGTGACGACGATCAAGGCGCCGTGCCTGGTGCTGGCCGGCAATGACGAGGCGCACCCCTGGCCGATTTCCGAGGAGCTGTCGAAGCTGATCCCCGGCTGCGAATTCATCGCGGAATGGAAAACCGAACCGGCGCTGACCTCGGCCAAAACCAAGGTCAGGGAGTTCCTCGCGAAGCACACCCCCGCGCGGGCGTAGCAGCGATCTTGCGGTGGCTCCTCTCCCGCACCGTCCTACTCCCTCTCCCCCACCGGGGGAGAGGGCTGGGGTGAGGGGGCAATACGCTCAAACAATCCGCGGCGGGGCGCGGCCGAGCACCGGCAAACGGTTGGCGATCAGCACCACCGCGAAGGTGATCAGCAGCAGGGTAATGCCGAGCACCGAAATCGCGCCGAGATCGCCGCTTTCGTTGAGGTCATAGATGATCACCGCGACGACCTTGGTCTTCGCGGTGGTCAGCATGATCGTCGCCGATAATTCGCGGATGACGCCGATAAAGATGAAGCACCAGGTCGCGACGACGCTGGCGCGCAACAGCGGCGCCGTGATCTGCCACAGCGATTTGAGCCGGGTCGCGCCGAAAATCCGGCTCGCCTCCTCCAGCTCCGGGTGCAACCCGCGAAAAGCCGCCTGCACCTGCTGATAACCGGCCGGCAATTCGATCGTCAAAAACGCCAGCAGCAGGATCCACAACGTCCCGTACAGCACCAGCGGCGGCCGCGTGTAGCTGAGAAACAGCCCGACGCCGAGCACAATGCCGGGGATCGCCACCGGCGCGGTCGCGAGAAAGCCGAGCCAGCGATGCCCGGTCACGAGCCGGCGGCTCGTCACATATCCGACGACGAGCGCCAGGACCGTGCCGGCGGTCGCCGCCGCGATGCCGAGCAGAAACGTGTTCCACAACGCTTCGCGGGTTTGCGAAAATTCGACAAAGACAAAACGGAGGTTGTGCCAGGTCAGCGTGTCGAGCGTCAGCGGGTCGGACGGGGTGCGCACCAGCGCCGTCTTGATCAGCGCCGCATAGGGCAGCAGCACCGGCAGTGCGATAACCGCGAAGGCAAAGGCGAGCGCTGGCCAGCGCCACAGACCGAGCGTCACCGGCCGCGGCGCGCTCGACCGGCCGCCGATCACCGTATAGCCGCGCCGGCCCAGCAACAGCTGCTGACCACGCAACAGCAACACCGTCAGCACGAGGAGCGGCATCGCCGCCGCGGCCGCGACGTGCGGCTCGGGCGGGTATTGGAACAGGCTCCAGATCTTCGTCGTGATCACATGAAACCCGGCCGGCAATGCCAGGATCGCCGGGGTGCCGAACTGGGTCAGGGTCTGCACAAAGGC
>VAZR01000370.1 GCA_005888515.1 Alphaproteobacteria bacterium
GCTGATGACGATGACGTTGTCGTCCTTTTTGATCTTCAGCTTCGGCATCGTCACAGGACCTCGGGAGCGAGCGAGACGATCTTCATAAACCGACGTGCCCGCAGCTCGCGCGTCACCGGCCCGAAAATGCGGGTACCGATCGGCTCGCCCTGCCGACTGATCAGCACCGCCGCGTTGCGATCGAAGCGGATCGCGCTGCCGTCGTCACGCCGGATCTCCTTGGCGGTGCGGACGATCACGGCGCGATGCACGTCGCCTTTTTTTACTCGGCCGCGCGGGATCGCTTCCTTGACCGAGACGATGATCACGTCGCCGACCGTCGCGGTCTTGCGCTTCGAGCCGCCGAGCACCTTGATGCACTGCACCCGCCGCGCGCCGGAATTGTCGGCGACGTCGAGGTTGGTCTGCATCTGGATCATGCGGCGCCTCCAGCCTCGCCACCCGCCGCAACCGCAGCGGCTGTCTTGCGGCGCCTGCGGGGTGTGGGCTCAGGTGCCGGCGCCTCAGCCGCCTTTTGTCTGCTGCCGCGGCCGGGCGCGGCATCCGCCGGGCCATCAATGACGACCCAGGATTTCCGCTTCGAGATCGGGCGACTCTCCTCGATCTTGACGGCATCGCCGGTGCAATAGCGGTTCTCTTCGTCGTGCGCGGCGTACTTCTTCGAACGCGACACGAATTTCTTGTAGACGGGGTGCATGACGCGCCGCTCGACGCGCACGATCACCGTCTTGTTGCAGGCGTCGCTGACCACGACACCCTGAAGAACGCGTTTGGGCATATCAGCTCCGACTCGTGGTCTGCGAGGTCGCGCCGGAAGCCTGGGCGCGGCGCCGCTCGCCGAGAATGGTCTTGATGCGCGCGATGTCGCGCCGCACCTGGCGCACCCGCGCGGTGTTTTCGAGCTGACCGCTGGCGCGCTGGAAACGCAGGTTGAAAATTTCCTTGCCGAGTGTGTCGACCTCCTCGGTCAACTCGTCCTCTGTGCGAGCCCGCAGATCGGCGGCTTTCCTACCTTTCACGACGCAAGCTCCTCGCCCGGGCGCGTAACAAAACGAGTGGCGATCGGCAATTTGGCGGCCGCCAGCTCGAAGGCTTCGCGGGCAACATCCGGCGTCACACCATCGAGCTCAAACATGATGCGGCCAGGCTTTACGCGGCAGATCCAGAATTCCGGTGAACCCTTGCCGCTGCCCATGCGCACCTCGGCCGGTTTGCTCGATACCGGAACATCGGGAAAGATGCGGATCCACACCCGGCCGACGCGCTTGATGTGCCGCGTTATTGTGCGGCGCGCCGCCTCGATCTGACGCGCGGTGATGCGGCCGGGATCGACCGCCTTCAGACCAAAAGCGCCGAAATTCAAGGTCGTGCCGCCCTTGGCCATGCCATGGACGCGGCCCTTATGAGCCTTGCGGTGTTTGCTGCGTTTTGGTGCGAGCATTGCTTGGCCTACTGATCGCGATCGCGGTCGCGGCGGCCGCGCTCATGCCCACGGTCGTGCCCGGCGGGTTGGGCTTCCGCGAGTCGCTTGTCCTGCGCCATCGGGTCATGCGCCAGGATCTCGCCTTTGAACACCCACACCTTGACGCCGCAAGTGCCGTAGGTGGTCTTGGCGGTGGCTTGGCCGTAATCGACATCGGCGCGCAGCGTGTGCAACGGCACCCGGCCCTCACGATACCACTCCATCCGTGCGATCTCGGCGCCACCGAGCCGGCCGGAGCAGTTGATCCGGATGCCCTGCGCGCCGAACCGCATTGCCGATTGCACGGCCCGCTTCATTGCGCGGCGAAAGGCAACCCGCCGCTCCAATTGCTGGGCGATGCCCTCGGCGATCAGCTTGGCCTCGACCTCCGGCTTGCGGATCTCGACGATATTGAGGCTGACCTCGCTATTGGTCACCTTGGCGATGTCGCCGCGCAATTTATCGATATCGGCGCCTTTCTTGCCGATGACGACCCCCGGGCGGGCGGAGTGCAACGTGATGCGAGTCTTTTTCGCGGCGCGTTCGATCAACACGCGCGAGATCGCGGCCTGGGTCAGGCGGGTGCCGAGGAACTTGCGCAGTTTCAGATCATCAAGCAGTTGGGTGCCGTACTCCTTGCGCGAAAACCAGCGGGAATCCCAGGTGCGGTTGATCCCGAGCCGCAGCCCGATCGGATTGACTTTCTGACCCATCAGGCACCCTCTCCAACATCGTCTTCGGCGCGCTCGCGCACGATCACCGTCAGATGCGCAAAGTGCTTTTCGATGCGCGCCGAACGGCCGCGACCGCGGGTGTGGAAGCGTTTCATGACAAAGGCCCGGCCGACCGTGGCTTCCTTGACGTAGAGCCGGTCGACATCGAGCTGGTGGTTGTTCTCGGCGTTGGCGATCGCCGCCTGCAGCACCTTCTTGACGTCCTGCGCAATGCGGCGCCGCGAAAACGTCAGCTCGGCGACCGCCGTCGCCGCGTCCTTGCCGCGGATCGACTGCGCAACGAGGTTCAGCTTCTGCGGGCTGATGCGTAAAGCGCGCAGAAAGGCCGAAGCCTCGGTATCGGCGAGGCGGCGCTCGGCCGCTTGCTTGCCCATATCAGGTCCTCTTCGCCCGCTTGTCGCCGGCGTGGCCATAGAAGGTGCGGGTCGGCGCGAACTCGCCGAGCTTGTGGCCGATCATGTTCTCGGTCACCAGCACCGGGATGAATTTGTGACCGTTATAGACGCCGAAGGTCAGCCCGACGAATTGCGGAAAGATCGTCGATCGGCGCGACCAGGTACGGATCACCTCGTTGCGGCCAGAGGCGCGCGACTTCTCGGCTTTCTTCATCAGATAGCCGTCGACAAACGGTCCTTTCCACACCGAGCGGGCCACGCTCTTTCTCCGTTCTGACTATTTCGATTGGCGACGGCGGACGATCAGCCGGTCCGTCGCCTTGTTCTGGCGGGTTTTCTTGCCCTTGGTCGGCTTGCCCCATGGCGTCACCGGATGCCGGCCGCCCGACGTCTTGCCCTCACCGCCGCCATGCGGATGATCGATCGGGTTCATCGCGACGCCACGCACCGAAGGCTTACGGCCGAGCCAGCGGTTCCGGCCAGC
>VAZR01000371.1 GCA_005888515.1 Alphaproteobacteria bacterium
CAGGCCTTCTACCGCGAGGAGGTATGGCGTCGCATCGGCTTCTCCTCGCTCGAGGATTTTCTGGTCGGCAGCTGGGAAGCCAATTTCCGCCGCCGCGACCCCAACGATCTTCTGGCCATGCTGTGGACTTGGCAGCACGCCGACATCAGCGCCAACGAGCTGTACAACGGCGATCTCGGCAAGGCGCTCGGCGCAATCGCCGCCGATGCGATCGTCATGCCATGCGAGACCGATCTCTACTTCACGGTCGAGGACAACCGTCGGGAGGTCGCGCGCATGCCCCGCGCCGAGCTGCGGCCGATCCCATCGATCTGGGGCCACCGCGCCGGCAATCCCGCGCTCAACCCGGAAGACGCCGCCTTTATCGATACCGCGGTCAAGGAATTGCTCGCCCGGTAAATCGACGACAGTACGGCTCGCCGCTCCTCCGCACCGCCGGCTTTTCCAGGTCGTGATCCCGGCGCAGGCCGGGATCCACCTTCCAACGTCTCGGGCGCAGAGGGGTGGGTCCCGGCCTTCGCCGGGACGACGATTTGGTACAGGAGGAGAGGGGCCGACGAGGGTGCGTTACGGCTCAGGGAATTTCCACCGCCTTTGCGGGGACACTTTCGGATCGTATGCTTCACTGGCCGATCGATCTGCGCCCGTCGAAAGGATCTCCGATGGCAAGGCTGCGCCGCACCGCCGGACGGATCGGATAGCCTGATGACCGATGCGGCGCGCGCTCTCCCCGCCGGCCGCACCGCGTCCGGCGGCGAGCAGCGAAAGCAAAAACCGAGCACGCTGGTTTATGGCGCGGCCGAAAAGGTGCCCGCCTCGCTCGCCTTTTTGAACGCGCTGCAGCACGTCGCGGTGATGTTGCCGGTGCTGGTGTTCCCGCTCCTCGTCGGGCTGGCGGGCGGGCTCAAGCCCGACCAGCTGCGCGATCTGCTGAGTCTGTCAGTTGTCGCGCTCGGAGTCGGCACGCTGCTGCAGTGCTTTGCCGGCCGGTATTTCGGCTCGGGCTTTCTGCTGACCTTCGTGTTTACCGCAGCCTATCTTCCGGGCAGCGTCGAGGCCGCCAAATCCGGCGGCATGGCCCTGGTTTACGGCATGACCGTGTTTGCCGGGGTCGTCCAGCTGCTGCTGGCACAGGCGATCCCGCGCCTGCGGGCATTTTTCCCGGCCGAGATTGCCGGGCTTTGCGTCGCCGAGATCGGCATTATCCTCGGCACCTTGGGCATGCGCCTGATGCTCGGGATCGATCCCGAGCACGCCGGGCCGGCAAGGCTGAGCCACGGTACCGCTCTTGGTCTCGGAGTACTGGCGTTGATGATCGCCTTGCAGGTGTGGGGCAAGGGCATGCTGCGCATGCTCTCGGTCTTCATCGGCATGATCGCCGGCTATCTGATCAGCCTGGGCACCGGCATCGGTGCCCACCGTCCATTAGCCGAGGCGGCCAGCACCGTCGTTTTTGGACTGCCGGTCTGGCCCGGTAAGGGGCTGAGTTTCCAGGCCGAATTGATCGTGCCGTTTGTGATCGGCGCGCTTGCCTGTTCGTTGCGCGCCCTGGGCGACATCACGATCAGCCAGAAGATCAACGATGAGCATTGGGTGCGCCCGGACATGACGACGATCCGCAAAGGCGTCGCGGCGGACGGGCTCGGCACGATCGCGGCCGCCCTGATCGGCAGCGTCGGCGGCAACACCTATTCATCGAGCGTCGGCATCGCCAATGCCAGCGGCGTCGCGTCCCGCACTGTCGGTTATTGGGTAGGCGGCTTACTGATTGCGCTGTCGCTGATGCCCGCTCTCGTCGGGTTTTTCATGCACATCTCCAGGCCGGTGATCGGCGCCGCCCTCGTCTTCACCGCCTGCTTTGTGCTGATCAACGGGCTTCAGATCATCACCAGCCGGCTGCTGGATGCGCGCCGCATCTTCGTCATCGGCCTGTCACTGACGCTGAGCCTCAGCCGCGACATCTTCCCGGAATATTACGGGACGCTGCCGGCCATGCTGCATCCCTTTGTCGCGTCGGACCTCGTTGTTGCGCTGTTGGTCGCGATG
Organism: Alphaproteobacteria bacterium; assembly: GCA_005888515.1. Classification (GTDB taxonomy): domain Bacteria; phylum Pseudomonadota; class Alphaproteobacteria; order ATCC43930; family CGMCC-115725; genus DATARH01. The sequence continues at coordinate 2,047 of VAZR01000371.1, forward strand.
ATCCTCAACGCCTTGTTCCGCATCGGCATCAAGCGGCGGCAATCCCTGTCCTTGACGCCGGCCGCCGACACGCCGGAGATCGTGCGCGGCTTTTTCGAGCAGAACGGCCGGGTCTGGGGCACCCGCCGCGATGTCATCGATCGCGCGATCTATGGCTGCGACCAGGCAATCGAGGTCATCGCCGATTATTGCGAGCTTCAGGGGCCGATCGGGATCGAGGCCGCGTTCGACGAGTACAATCTAGATATCACCCTCGGCTACAACGGCGATATGCTCGAATTTCCGGCGCGGCGGCCGACCGAACAGGAGATTATCGAGAATAGCGACGGGATCCGACAGCTCGGCGGCTATCTGCTGCACCGCAATGCCGATCGCGTGCGCGCGGTGCGGCGCGGCGATCGCTCGGTGCTGGAATTCCACTTCAGCCACTAGCTCGATCTCGATTTTCACCGATGACAGCATTCCTCAAGCCGACCGGTGCGCTGTGTGC
>VAZR01000314.1:0-2516 GCA_005888515.1 Alphaproteobacteria bacterium
AGGAAGCCGTTCAAGGTGGTAGAGCTGGCGGCCGCGGTAGAGCATGCGTTGGCCGAGCGCGATCGCGAAAAACCGCCCTGGAACGTGACGCCGATCCGCGCCCCGAAGCTCACGCGGTGAACGGAGCTGTCGAGGGCGAAACTGCGCCCCAGCCGCACAGAAATGCCGTCGCTTCAGCCTAGCGCCGTTGTCTCGGCGGTAGCGGCTGCGGGTTGAGCGCCACCTTGTCGAGGCCGACCGCACCGGTCAGCCCGATCTCGCCGAGCACCGCGCGGTTCAGCTGGTTGGCCACAAAGTCGTTGGCGGCGTGCGGCGTCCGTCCGCACCAGCCATACCAGCCGCATCCCCACCAGCCGTGATACCGTGCGCGGTGATGGGCGTCTGCGGGGCCCGAGATGGTGGTCATTACCAGGGCGGCCAAAGCCGCTCCGGCGAGAAGATGCTTCATCGTTTTACCTCCAGGGTTGATCCGCCAGTTCGTTACTAGCGGAGTGCGATCACGATTATAGAAGAAGCTCGGCCGGCCTCAGTAGCAGAAGGGCGACGGGCCGAAAAACGCCGCCTGCGGCGGTGTCACGGCGCCGCCGACCACGCCGGTGGCGCCGCCGATCGCAGCGCCCAGAGCTATCGGGCCGCCGGCGATCGCGGCAATGGCAGCGCCGGTCCCGGCGCCAAGCATCCCGGTGCTGACCGCGCGGCATCCCGGCGTGACGCCGCAACCGGCAAGCGCCAGCGATACGATCGCCAGCAATATCGATGCACCGCGCCCTGCCATGCAGCTTCCCCCCGAGGCCGATCCGACGTGGCTGTTGAAGCCTTTCTTCTCGACCGAGGGTTGTGAGAATTTTCGGCTGCGGCGCTGGGCCGGCTCGGGTGCCGCCGACACCCTGCGGTCCACGGAATTTCCTGTTCCGCTCAACCGTTGGTGCTCGGCCATCTCTGTAGGAGCCAAATCCAGATGCGCATCGCCGCTTTCGCCCTGCTTGCCGCGATCGGTTTCTCTGGCTCTGCGACGTCGGCAAGCGCCGCGCCGTTGGCTGCCATTCCCGCGGCCCCGCAGGCATCACCCATCGTCGCGGTTGCCGGCGGATGCGGGCGCGCGTTGCATCGCAACCGCTGGGGCCATTGCGTCCCGAACCGCTATGGCTATTACCGGCCGTACCGGTACGGATATTACCGGCCTAACTACTGGGCTCCGTATCGGCCGGGCTACCGTGGGGACGGATATGCGTCCTGGAACCGGCCTACGCCCGGCGACCGCGTCGCCAATCGGCTGAACCGGCAACAGCTGCGGGGCATGTATTACGGGTACTGATCCTGAGGGCGGCCCACGCCTCGCGACAGGATCTGGCGCGGGACGCCAGCCCTAGCCGACGAAGCGGCGCCGCGCCTTCCCGAGGCCGGTCAGCCGGCGCGGAGGCGGTTGACGAAATCGGCGAGGCCGATCTGGCGGGTGCGCTTCAGGCGCTCGGCGGTGACGATCGCCCGCGCCTCGGCGACGCTCTCCTCGATGTCGCGGTTGACGATCACGTAATCGTATTCCGGCCAGTGGCTCATCTCGGCGGCCGATTTGGCCATGCGCGCGGCGACCACATCGGCGCTGTCCTGGGCACGGCTGCGCAGCCGCGCTTCGAGTGCCGCCATGGTCGGCGGCAGAACGAACACGGTTACCAAATCGTCGCGCAGCTTTTCGCTCAGCTGCTGCGTTCCCTGCCAATCGATGTCGGTGACGATGTCGCCGCCGGCGGCGATAGCCTCGTCGATCGGCTGCCGCGGGGTGCCGTAGGAATGGTCAAACACGGTCGCGTGTTCGAGCAACTCGCCGGCCGTGACCATGGCGTCATACTGCGTCTGGTCGATAAAACGGTAATGATGGCCGTCGATCTCGCCGGGGCGCGCCGGTCGGGTGGTGACCGAGACGGAGAGCGACAGCGTCGGGTCCAGCTCCACGAGCCGCCGCCGGATCGTCGTCTTGCCGGCTCCCGAGGGCGAGGACAGCACCAGCAAAAAACCGCGGCGGCGGATCGTCAGAGGGGTCGCTGAAGGTGCGGCCGGCGCAGTCATTCGACGTTCTGCACCTGCTCGCGAAACTGCTCGATCGCCGCCTTCAGCGACAGCCCGATCCGGGTCAGCTCGATATCGGCCGATTTCGAGCACAGCGTGTTGGCTTCGCGGTTCAATTCCTGGCACAGGAAATCGAGCTGGCGGCCGACCGCCGCGCCGCGCCCGAGCAGCTCGCCGGCCTGGGCGATATGAGCACGCAGCCGATCCAATTCCTCTCGGACATCGGCCCGGGTCACCAGCATCGCCAATTCCTGGGCGACGCGCTCTTCCGGCATCGTCGGCGCGAGCCCAGCCAGCTCGCCGAGCAGAGCTTCGAGCCGGGCACGGATCGCCGCAGGCTGTGCTGCCGCGGAAGCTGCGGCGGCCTCGACCAGCACGGAGAGCTCTGCCCGCTGCGCCGAGAGCAGCGTGAAAAGCCGCGCCCCCTCCTCGCCGCGGGAAGCGGCGAGACG
>VAZR01000314.1:2573-3589 GCA_005888515.1 Alphaproteobacteria bacterium
GCCATGATCTGCGCGAGCATCTCGCGATTGACCCGAACCGCCGGCGGCTGTGTTCGATTGACGGTCAGGTTGGCCGAGACGTTGCCGCGGCGGCAGCGCTCGGCGAGCCCGGCGCGCAGCCGCGGCTCCAGCCCGTCGAAGCCGGGCCCGAGGCGCAGCCGCAGGTCGAGCGTGCGGCCGTTGACGCTCTTTAATTCCCAGATCCAGGAAATGCCCTCGGCCTCGCCCGCGGCGCGGGCGAACCCGGTCATGCTGGAGACGCCCACCGCCGTCCTATCCTCTCCGAAGCCGCGGCGGTTATAGCCGCAGCGGCCAGCGCCGCCAATGCCATGCGCCCGCGGGGACCCCGAATTGCGCGCAGCATCGACAATCTCGCCCAGATCGGTCGCGCCGGCTAGACTGCGCTCATGAATGTCGCCCGCCGCCATAGCCGGCGGGGAATAGAGGTGTTGCGATGGCCGAGGCGAAGATGGCGCGAAGCGGGGCGGCGCCGGATTTTCCCGAGCTGCTGGCGCGGGCGGAGGCGCTCGTTCCGGTATTGCGCGAGCGGGCCGGCGAGGCCGAGGAGTTGCGCCGCGTGCCCGACGAGACGATCGAGGACCTGCATCGTACCGGGCTGTTCCGCATCCTGCAGCCGAAGCGGGTCGGCGGCAGCGAGTTGCCGTTCCGCTCGATCGTCGAGCTGGTGTCGGTGATCGGCCGCGGCTGCGGCTCGACCGCCTGGGTGCTGGCCAACCTCGCGGCGCATCACTGGCTGCTCGGGATGTGGCCGAAACAGGCGCAGGACGAGATCTGGGGCCAATCGCCCGACAACCTGATCGGCTCGGCGCTGATCTTCCCGCGCGGCCGCGCCAGCCGGGTCGATGGCGGCTATCGCCTCACCGGTCGCTGGCCGTTTTCGAGCGGGGTCGATGCCGCAGCCTGGAACCTGATCGGCGCGATCTTGCACGATCAGGAATCCGGTATCGCGCAGCCGCGCATCTTCGTGCTGCCGGCCAGCGATTATCAGATCATTG
>VAZR01000315.1 GCA_005888515.1 Alphaproteobacteria bacterium
GTCCCTCGACAACATAGACGAGCGCGAAAAACGCCATCAGCCGGTTGAGCTGATGGCGCTCGGCGGTGGCGGTCAGCGCGATGCCCCGGGCCAGTTCTGCCGGCGCGCAACGTCGAGAACGGTTTGCGCGATTTCGTGGCCGAGCCGCACCGCTGCCGCATTGAGATCGCTGCCGCGGCTCGCCGACGCGGTGATGACCCGCTCGCGGGATTGACGCGAATCGAGCGAGAAGCTCGTCAGCCGCTGCGGCGCGGTACCGGCGGCCGTCCGGTAATCGATTTCGCCGGCCGCGGCGACGCTCGGGTTCTCGGCGCCGACCCGCCGCCGCCGGCCTTCGTCGATATGGCGGAACGCGCCGGTCACGATGAGTGCTCGGCCTCCGGGCTCGGCGCTGGTGCCGTCGGAGCGGATCGCATCGTAGCCGGCCTGGCGCAATTGCTCGACGATCGCATCGCTGACATTGAACGCGGCCGCCCGACCGACCGAGGCGGCGCGCTGGCGCGGCGGCACGCCGGGCGTGCCGCGATACAGCGAGAACCCAAAGCTCGGATCGAGCGTGACCGCCGCCTGATTGAGCGCGAACTCACGGACGATGATCGCATTCGGGCGTCCCAGCCCCAGCCCGCCACTTTGATCGGCGCAGGAAGCGGCGGCGAGGCAGGTCACGACGGCAAACACGGTTTTGAAAAACAGGAGCATCGCGTCTTCCCCCCGAACGACGCTGTGAATCCTACCCCAACATAGCCGGAAATGGGCAACGGCCAAAACCTCGCCGAGGGTATGCCGCCGATATCGCGGCGTTGACAATCGCCGGGGCCGCTGTTGTATGCGCGGCGATGATCCTGTTGTCGATCGCGCGCCGCCTCGGGCTTGCGCTGGTTGTCGTCGCTTTGCCGCTGGTGGCGACGGCCGCCGAGGAGAGGCGGCTGCATGTCTACAACTGGTCGGACTACATCGCGCCCGACACAATCGCCAATTTCACGAAGGAGACCGGAATCGAGGTCACCTACGACGTCTACGACGGCAATGAGGTGCTCGAGGCAAAACTGCTCGCCGGCCATTCCGGTTACGACATCGTCGTGCCGTCGGCGAGCCCGTACATGGCGCGGCAGATCGCGGCCGGTGCCTACCGCACGCTCGACAAGGCGAAGCTGCCCAATCTGAAGAACCTCGATCCGCAGTTGCTGGTTTCGGCTGCAACCGCCGATCCCGGGAACGCGCATGGCGTGCCGTATCTGTGGAGCGTGACCGGCATCGGCTTCAATACGGCACTGCTCGATCGCGCGCTGGGGCCGGCAGCGCCGCGCGACAGTCTCGCCCTGCTGTTCGATCCCGCCTATGCGCAAAAGCTCGCGCGCTGCGGCATCGCGCTGCTCGACACGCCGCAGGAGGTGGTGCCGGCGGCGCTCGCTTATCTCGGCCTCGATCCGAAGAGCCGCGAGACCGCCGACCTCGACCGCGCAATTGCGCTGATCGACCGGGTGCGGCCCTATGTCCGCAAGTTCCACTCCTCGCAATACATCAACGATTTGGCGACCGGCGACGTCTGTATCGCGCTCGGCTATTCCGGCGATGTGATCCAGGCGCGCAACCGGGCGCGTGAGGCGGAGAGCGGTGTCGAGATCGCCTTCCGGGTGCCGCGCGAAGGGGCGCAGATGTCGATCGACATGCTCGGCATCCCAGCCGATGCGCCGCACCCCGACAACGCGCACGCCTTCATCGATTACATCCTGCGCCCGGACATAATCGCCGCGATCAGCAACGCGGTGTCGTACCCGAACCCGAATCT
>VAZR01000316.1 GCA_005888515.1 Alphaproteobacteria bacterium
TCGAAGTGCACCGTTCGCAGTTGAAGTATTAAACCTGCAGCTACGGCAAAAGAAAACACGATGAGGGCGACCCAATACCGTTTGACGAGCCTAACCGCTCGCCGTGCAAGCCCGTAACCCTGGTTCATAGGGGTAGTGCACCAGGCCATTATCGGCTTCCGCGCAGCAGGCGCTGTGTTCAGCGCTCCGTCGCCGGAAACTATCTGCGCTCGCGATAATAGATTGCTAATCGCAACTGACCGGCCAAGCGCGCGACCGGTCCGGGGGTTCGTTCAGAATCCTGAACGACATTCAGCTTCCGCCGGAGCGGCCGCTGCGCTAGGATGCGGCAGCTTCGAATCTGCCCCGGAGGAACGGCTGATGAGCCGCGCCTATAATGTCGTCGACGCCGACGGTCACATCCTCGAACCGCTCGATCTCTGGGAAAAGTACATGGAGCCGGCGTTCCGCGACCGGGCGCCGCGCATCGTCACCGGCGAAAACGGCAAGCAATGCCTCGTGATGGACGAGCACGTCGTCGGCAACAACCAGCGCGGCATCGGCGGCATCGGCGGGGTTGGCGCGCGACAGGGCGTCGTCGCGGCCGATGCGATGGAATACCAGGACGGCAAGCCGGGCGGCTTCGATCCGCACAAGCGCATCCCCGACATGGATGCCGACGGCATCGATGCGGCCTTTCTCTATCCGAGCCTCGGCTTGTTCTCAGGCGCGATCCACGACCCGCAGCTCGCCGCCGCGGTGTGCCGCGCCTACAACCGGTGGCTGGCCGATTACTGCAAGCCGTATCCGGACCGGCTGTTCGGCGTCGCGATGCTGCCGATGCAGGAAGTCGAGCTGGCGATCGCCGAGATGCGTTTCGCCAAAAAGGAGCTCGGCTTCAAGGGCGGCTTTATCCGGCCCAACCCGTACAACAACAAGATGATCAATCATCCGGATTACGAGCCGTTCTGGGCCGCCGCCGAGGATCTCGATTTCTCGATCGGCTTCCATGAAGGCGCCGCTGCCGGCATGCCGCAGGTCGGTATTGACCGCTTCGATGGGCGCGGGGCGCGGCACATCATCACGCATACGATGGAGATGATGCTGGCCTGTCTCGCGGTGATCTGGGGCGGCGTCTGCGAGAAGCATCCGAAGATCCGGATCGGCTTTCTGGAATCCGGCGGCGGCTGGATCGCGCCGTGGCTCGACCGGATGGACCGCCATTTCGACGATCAGGGGTTCAATGATTCGGGGCTGACGACACGGCCGAGCGAATTGTTCCAGCGCAATTGCTGGATCTCGTTCGAGCCGGTCGAGGGCAGCCTGAAGGTGCTCGCCGATTATGTCGGCCCGCACAAGATCATGTGGGCGACCGACTACCCGCACCCGGACGGGTTCTTCCCGGGCGCGCCGGCAATGGTCATGCAGCGCCTCGAGGGTCTGTCGGCCGCGACCAAACATCAGGTGATGGCCGGTGGCGCAATGGGCTTCTACGGCCTGAACTGACGTCCGGGACAGCCCCTCACCCTGTCCCTCTCCCCGTAAACGGGGAGAGGGAACGCAGCTGCGAGAGCATGCCGAAACTGTCGAAGGGTGTTCCGAGACGTGCCGCGAGCTCTCCCTCTCCCCGCACGCGGGGAGAGGGCCGGGGTGGTGAGGGGCATCGAACTCGCAACGGTTAAGGAGAACGCGTATGAGTCGGGCCTACAATGTCGTCGATGCCGACGGGCATGTGCTCGAACCGCTCGATCTGTGGGACCACTACATGGAGCCGCGCTTCCGCAATCGGGCGCCGCGGCTGATCAAGGACACCGACGGCAAGGAGCGCCTCGTCATCGAGGAGCAGGTGCTCGGTAGCGCGCAAGCGGGTCTCGGGGGCGCCGGCGGGGTCGGCGCGCGGCAGGGCGTCGTCGCATCGAACACGATGGAATATCGGGAAGGCCGCAAAGGCGGGTTCGATCCGCATGCCCGCATGCCGGACATGGATGCCGACGGCATCGACGCCGTGTTCCTGTATCCGACGCTCGGATTGTTTTCCGGCGCGATCCATGATCCCGAATTGGCGGCCGCGACCTGCCGCGCCTATAACCGCTGGCTCGCCGATTACTGCAACGCCTATCCGGACCGGCTGTTC
>VAZR01000040.1 GCA_005888515.1 Alphaproteobacteria bacterium
CGTGCCGGCACGGGCCTCGCGGCCGGTGCCCCGAGTGCCATGTCGATCTCCTCCAGGGTGCGGCCCTTGGGCTCCGGCCCGAAGGCCCAAAAACCGACGACGCCGAGGATGTACCAGGAGGCGAAGTAGATGAAGGCCGGGCCGAGCATGACCAGGTTCGGCGCCGCCGGCTTGATGATGTCGCCGGCCCCCATGATCAGCGCCAGACCGAACGGACCCAACACCTTGCCGCTGAGATTGCCAACGCCATAGCAGAACCCCATGCCGCTCGACCGCAGCCGTGCCGGCCAGATCTCGGACATGTACGGGCCGACCACGGTGTAGATGGCGCTGCTGAAGAAGCCTGACGCCACGAGCAGCACGTAGAACAGCGACCAGCTGCCGATGTAGACGTCATACAGATATCCGGCGAGCACGATCAGGATCGCCGCCATGACGCAATAGAGCGTGCCCGAGCCGCGCCGCCCCATCGGCTCGATCAGCGCGGTGATGCTGAACCGTCCGACTATTCCGGCGAGGTTGTAGAAGATCATCAGGAACGCGGCGTGCGCCGGGCTCGTATTGAGAACAACGACGAGCAAGGTCGCGCCCCACAGACCGAGCGAGGCGCCGCCGGTCTGGGTCATACCGGTCAAGCAGCCGGCGGCGACCAGCCGCGGATATTTGAAGAGGTCGAGCCAGCGCGTCTTCTCGGTGGCCGGCACCCTCGCCGGCAGCGTGATCTCCTTGGGGTCGATCATCAGCGCCCAGGCGAGCGACTTGCGGGCCTCTTCCAAGCGGCCCATCCGCATCAGCCAGCGCGGCGATTCCGGGACCCAATAGCGGATCATGAACACCAGCACGAGCGGCGCCAGGCCGACCAGGAACAGGCCGCGCCAGCCGATCACCGGCAGCAGCGACGCGGCGATGATGCCGGCCAGCATGCTGCCTGCCGGCAGCAAGGTCGTGATCAGCGCGCTGACCCAGCCGCGCTTGTAGGCGGGCATGAATTCCTGCACCAGCGGCAGGTCGATCGTGAAAATGCCGGCATTGCCGATACCGACAAAAAACCGGAAGAACATCAGAAACAGCCAGCCGGGCACCAAACCGCCCGGTCCCGGCGTGAACACCATGACGCCGGTGGCCAGCGAGATCGTGACCGCCGACCAGATGAACACGGTCCGCCGGCCGATCCGGTCGCCGAGCCAGCCCCAGACGAACGCGCCCGGGACCGCGCCGAGGCCGGACGCCAAGAGGATCGCGCCGCCTTGCCAATAAGGCAGCTGCCATTCCTTGGTCAGCGCCGCGGTGACGTAGCCGATCAGGAAGAAATCGAAAAAATCCAGCAGATCCGCCACATTTGCGGTGCAGATCAGCTTCCATTGATTGGAGGTAAGCTTCTTTTGTTGTTCTAAGCGCTCGAACATCAACTCCTCCCACTACGCCCGGCGCTTTTTGGCTCTGCCGGGTTGGTTGCCCTCCTTCCTCCTCTGTTCGTTGATGGGGCGGCTTCGTCCGCTTCCCGATTTGGCGATACGTGTAAGAGAGCGATCCGGAGGTTGTCAAACCTGCCGCGAGGATAGGCCAACACAAGCCCGCGACAAAAAAAACGGCCGGGCGCGAGGCCCGGCCGGTTGCAATTGCGGCAGCGCTCGGGCGCTACACGGCGGGTGCTCGCGCCGGTGATGAACCCGGCAGCGGGGCGTCGTGCGCGATGTCCATTTCCTCGAAAGTGCGACCCTTGGTTTCCGGGCCGAACACCCAGAAGCCGATGATGCCGAGGATGTACCAGCAGGCGAAATAGACAAAAGCCGGACCAAGCATTTTGAGGTTGGGCGCGGCCGGCTTGATGATGTCGCCCGCCCCCATGATGATCGCCAGCCCGGCCGGTCCCAGCACCTTGCCGCCCAGATTGCCGACGCCATAGCTCATGCCCATGCCGCTGGAGCGCAGGCGGGCCGGCCAGATCTCCGACATATAGGGTCCGACGACCGTGTAGATCGCGCTGCTGAAGAACGTCCCAGCGACCATCAGCATGTAGAACAGCGACCAGCTGCCGATGTAGACGTCGTGGAGGTATCCTGCGGATACCAACAACAGCGCCGCCATCCCGCAGGCGAGCGTTCCGGCGCCGCGGCGCCCCAGCGGTTCGATCAACGCGGTGATGAAGAATCGGCCGACGATGCCCGACAAGCCGGTAAATACCATCAGGTACGCGGCGTGCGCCGGGCTGGTGTTCAGCACGATGACCAGCAGCGTCGCGCCCCACAAGCCGAACGAGGCTCCGCCGGTTTGGGTCAGCCCGGTCATGCAGCCGGCGGCAACCAGCCGCGGATATTTGAACAGCTCGAGCCACCGCGTCTTCTCGGCGGCCGGCACCGTGGCGGGCAGCGCGATCTCCTTGGGGTCGATCATCAATGCCCAGGCGAGCGATTGACGCGCCTCCTCATGGCGCCCCATCCGCATCAGCCAGCGCGGCGATTCCGGGACCCAGTAGCGGATCATGAACACCAGCACGAGCGGCGCCAGGCCGACCAGGAACAGATAGCGCCAGCCGATGATCGGCAACAGCCACGAAGCCACCAGGCCGGCCAGCATGCCGCCGCCCGGCAGAAGCGTCGTGACGAGGGCGCTGACCCAGCCGCGTTTGTAGGCAGGGATGAATTCCTGCACCAGCGGCAAGTCGATCGTGAAGATGCCGGCATTACCGATGCCGACAAATACCCGGAAGAACACCAGGAACAGCCAGCCCGGGATCAGCGCGGCTGGTCCCGGCGTGAACACCATGACGCCGGTCGCCAGCGAGATCGTAACGGCCGACCAGATGAACACTGTGCGGCGCCCGATCCGGTCGCCGAGCCAGCCCCAAATAAAGGCGCCGGGAACCGCGCCGAGGCCGGACGCCAAGAGGATCGCGCCGCCTTGCCAATAGGGCAGCTGCCATTCTTTGGTCAACGCCGCGGTGACATAGCCGATCAGAAAGAAATCGAAAAAATCCAGCAGGTCCGCGATGTTTGCGGTGCAGATCAGCTTCCACTGATTGGACGTCAGCTTTTTCTGTGCTTCCAGACGTTCGATCATCCACGCGCTCCCGTTTTCGGGGGGCGGCGTCGATCGGGCGATCACAGGCGCGACGCGGATGGTGAACCCTGGTGCCGGGAGTTTCTCGGGACGCTGTTTTCTTGTGCGGCGTTAATCTTGTAAGTGAAACCTCGCGCTGCGCAGACGCCGATCGGGCGCCGGACCCTTCTCCTGTTCAATCCTGGGCGGCGCTTTTCCGCTCTGCCATTGGGACGGCCGCTTCCGCGGCCATCGGGCCAACAATAAGGCAGCCCGCGGGAGTTTCAAACAAAAACGGCCGGGCACGAGGCCCGGCCGTTTCGAGGATTCGTCCGGTCGGCTGCTTAGTCGCGGCGGGTTCCGAGCAGCTGCAGCAGCATCACGAACAGGTTGATGAAGTCGAGATAGAGAGTCAGCGCGCCCATGATCGCGGTCTTGCTGGCCGCCTCGCCGCCGCCGTAGGCCTCATCGACATACATCTCCTTGATCCGCTGCGTGTCCCAGGCGGTCAGCCCGACGAACACGACAACGCCGATCACCGAGATCGCGAATTGCAGCGCCGAGGAGGCTATGAACATGTTGACGAGGCTGGCAATGATGATGCCGATCAGGCCCATCATCAGGAACGAGCCGAATTGCGACAAGTCGCGCCGCGTCGTGTAGCCATAGAGGCTCATCGCCGCGAACGTGCCGGCGGTGATGAAGAACACCCGCGCGATGCTCGCCCCGGTGAAGTGCAGGAATATCGAGGCGAGCGACAGGCCCATGACCGCGGCAAAGACCCAGAAGAGCGCCTGTGCCGTGCTCGCCTGCATCCGGTTGATCCCGAAGCTGAGCCACATCACGAAGCCGAGCGGCGCCAGCATGAGCAGAAAGATCAACGGCGTCCGCGCCGCCTGCTCGTAATATCCGGAATTCGCGAACACGTAGGCGACGATGCCGGTCAGCGCCAGCCCCGACGCCATGTAGTTGTAGATGCGAAGCATGTAGTCTCGCAGGCCGACATCGACGTCGACCTGGACACCTGCCGCCGGCCGCACCGTCCAGCGGGGCTGCGAACCGAGAGCCATAAAACCCCCTTCACACAAAAGCAGCGAGGGCAATTCCTCGTGCGCCCGATATTGGCACAAACCATCGGCTTTTCAATAACGCCGCAGGGGCGCTTAGGGGAGGGGGTCTACCCACCGTCGCGGGGCCCAAACCGCGCCTCTAACTCGAATCCAAGCAATAGGTGCCGATGTGGTTAACGCACCCTACTCGTTCCGCTCCCCATCCTAACCCTCTCCGGCATGCGCGGGAGGGAATCCGACGTGAAGCGGAGGACGGGTGGGGCGGAGGCGCCCGGTTATTCGTTCCGCAGATAGGCGGCGGGCTTGGCGCCGAGGGCACGCCAGGCGCCGCCAAACCCGATGACCAGGGTCAGCGTCACGCCGAGCCCGAGGAGTATGGCGAGCGGCGTCGGCAGGAACAGCCATTCGCTGCGCATCGGCCCGGTGACGAGCGCATAGGCGGCAAACGTGCCGATCCCGGCCGCGACGATCGCCGTCACCAGTCCGAGAAGTCCGTGTTCCAGCAGAAACGCGGCGGCGATCGTGCCGCGCGTCGCGCCGAGCACCTTCAGCACGACGGCATCGTAGACCCGGCGGTGGTGGCCGGCGGCGACCGCACCGCCGAGCACCAGGATGCCGGCGGCGAGCGTGATCAGCGCTACCAGGTGCAGCGCCGCACCGATCGTTCCGATCACTCGCGCCACCGCGGCCAGACCCTCGCGCACCGGGATCGCCGAGACGTTCGGGAATCGTTCGGTGACCTGCCGCACCAGCGCGTCCTCGCTCTCCCCCGGCGCGACATAGACCGCGGCGAGATGGGTTTGCGGCGCGGCTTCGAGCGTGCCCGGCGCGAACACGATCGCGAAATTGATCCCGAGCCGCGACCAGTCGATGCGGCGCAGATTGGCGATCGTCGCGGTGATCTCGCGGCCGAGCAGGTTGACCGTCAGCGTATCCCCGACCTTCAGCCCCATGCCATGCGCCAGCTCGGAATCGAACGAGACGAGCGGCGGCCCGCCGTAATCGGCCGGCCACCAGCTGCCGGCGACGATCTGTGACCCGGCTGGCGGCCCGGCGCTGTAGGTCAGCCCGCGATCGCTGCGCAATGCCCATTGCGCCTCGGGCGCGACCTGCGCCTCTTCCACCGGCTTGCCGTTGAGCTGGGTGATCCGGCCGCGCAGCATCGGGACTTCCGCAAAGCTCGCCTCCGGCATGCCGCGGACAATCTGTTCGAAGGCGGCAAGCTGGTCCGGCTGAATGTCGATAAAGAAATCGGCCGGGGCATGCTCGGCGAGCCGGGTCTCGACCTCGACCGCGAGATTGCCTTGCACCAAAGCCACCGCCGCCAGCACGCTGAGCCCGAGCCCGAGCGACAGCACGACGCGCGCGGTCGGCGCGCCGGGCCGGTGCAGATTGGCGACGGCGAGGCGCAACACCGGCCGCGACGGCCGTGGCAATCGCCGAGCAATCGTCACGATCGCCGCGCCGGCCAGGCGGAACAGCGCGAACGCGGCAACCGCCCCGCCGACATACCACAGCGCGACACGGCGATCGGGAGCGGTCGCGACGACCAGTGCGGCGAGGGCGAGCGCCGCCGCGATCGTCGTCGCGGCGACAAGCGGCGGCACCCGGCGTCGCGCCGGCGCGACGCTGTCGCGGAACAGCGCGCCGGGCGGGATATGTCCGATCGCGGCGAGCGGCCACAGCGCGAAGACCAGCACCGTCAACAGCCCGCTCAGCGCCGCGATAGCGAGCGGCAGCGGGTAAATCCCGAGCCGCAACTCGACCGGCAGCAGCCCCGATACGAACGGCGCTATTGCTGCCGGGACGAGCCCGCCGAGCAGCAGCCCGCCGGCGATGCCGGCAAAAGCCAGCGTCAGGATCTGGACCAGGTACGCGGCGAAAATCACCCGGGTCGATGCACCCAGGCATTTCAGCGTCGCGATCGCCGCGGTTTTGCCCGCGATGTACCCGGCCACCGCGTTGCCGATGCCGATCCCGCCGATCAGCAAGGCGGTGATTCCGGCGAGATCGAGAAAAAACCCGACCCGCTCGATAAAGCGCTGCAACGCCGGAGACGCGTCGGCGGCGCCGCGGATCTGCCAGCCCGCTTCGGGAAAGGCGGCGCGGGCGCTGCGGGTCCAACTCTCCGGGTCGCCGCCGGGCGGCAGTTTCAGCCGGTACTCGTAATTGACCAGCGCGCCCGGCCGGATCAGCCCGGTTGTCGTCAGCGCCGCCTGCGACACGATGATCCGCGGCCCGAACGCGAGGCCGCCGGATATCGCGTCGGGCTGGCGTTCGACGACCGCGCGCAATTCGAGCTCGGCGTCGCCGATGCGGAACCGCTCGCCGCGCTGGAGCCCGAGCCGGTTGGCGACCGCCGCCTCGGCCAACGCGCCGAATGTCCCGCTCTGGTTATTCAGCGCCTGCGCGAGCGGCATTGCCGGCGCCAGCGCGACTTGGCCGTAAAGCGGGTAAGCGCTGTCGACCGCCTGTAATTCGATCAGACTGCGCTTGCCGCCGTCGAGCGAGCGCGCCATCGCGCGCAATTTGGCGACCTCCGACAGAGTGCCGCTGTCGGCCAGGAACCGATGCTCAGTGTCGTTCGCCGCGCGATAGACCAGCCGCGCGCTGACATCGCCGCCGAGCAATAGCCGCGCGTCGCCGCGAATTCCGGCAACCACCGCTTCGGTCAATGACCCGATCCCGGCGATCGCGGTCACCCCGAGCACGAGACAGGCGAGGAAAATCCGAAACCCGCGAATGCCGCCGCGCAGCTCACGCCATGCGAGGCGGGCAGGATAGGAAAACAAGGACCGCCGGCCTCCGGCCGGCATGCCGGCCGGAGGCCGGCGGTCCAAGAGCTGCGATGGTGCGCTCACAGGGCCAGCCGGCGCGGCACGGTCTCCCGTTCCGCGACGATGCGGCCGTCCGCGAGAATGATCTCGCGCTCGCAGCGCGCCGCCAGTTCGGCATCATGTGTGATCAGCAGCAGGGCCGTGCCGAGGCGGGCATGCTCCGCGAACAGGCAATCGATCACGGCGCGCCCGGTCTCGCCGTCGAGATTGCCGGTCGGCTCGTCGGCGAGCAGCAATTGCGGGCCGGCCGCGAAGGCGCGCGCGATCGCGACCCGCTGCTGCTCACCGCCCGACAGCTGGCCCGGATAATGACTGAGGCGATGGCCGAGCCCGACCCGCGCCAGCGCCGCGCCGGCGGTCGCAAGCGCGTCGCGGTCGCCGGCCAATTCGAGCGGGATCGCGACGTTTTCCAGCGCGTTCATGGTCGGGATCAGGTGAAACGACTGAAAGACGATGCCGACATTGCGGCGGCGCAGCCGCGCCAGTCCGTCCTCGTCGAGCATCGCCAAATCCTCGCCGGCGAGCCGTACCGAGCCGGCGCTCGGCCGTTCGAGCCCGGCAAGCACCATCAACAGGCTCGATTTGCCGGAGCCGGAGGGCCCGAGCAGCGCCACCGTCTCGCCGGCCGCGATCGTCAGCGAAATCCCGCGCAGGATATCGACCAGTCCGGCCGCGCTGGGCAGGGTCAGCTGGACGTCATCCAGCGCGACGAGAGGGCCGGCCGGCAGAAGGGAATTTGTCATCGCGATCAGAAGGAGCCAGGCACGCGAACGCCACGATATGGCCCAGCCTGCGCGGTTTACAACGCGGCGCCGTGGCGCTGTTGACGGGCCCGGTGCCGCTCCCCAGTGTAAGAAGCCGGGTCTTAAGGAGGCAGGCTATTGCGATGGGCCCTGATGCGATGCCGCGCCTGCGGCGGGCGATGGGTTGCGCAGCGGCGGCGCTTTTTGGCGCGTTGTTTGGCATGAGCTCCGGCGCGGCATCGGCGATCGCCAAGACCACGGAGATCCTCGCCTTTGGCGACAGCCTCACTTCCGGCTTCGGCCTG
>VAZR01000041.1 GCA_005888515.1 Alphaproteobacteria bacterium
CATCGCGTCGAGCCGCACCGCATCTTCTGGCTCGAGGAACCGCTGCACTGGTACCTGCAACCCGCTGATTTCGCGAGGCTGGCGGCGGCAACGCCGATCCCGCTGGCGCATGGCGAGCGCGAATTGACCCGCTTTACGGTGCGCGATTTCATCGTCGAAGGCGGCATACGTTGTGTGCAGTTCGACGCGACCCGCGCGGCCGGCTTTACCGAGGCGCTGCGCATCGCTGCGTTGGCCGAGCAGCATGGCGTTATCGTTGCACCCCACAGCGCGCCGGAGATCCACGGTCATCTGGTGCTCGGGTTGCCGCGCTGCGCGTTCGGGGTCGAGTCGCATGGCGGGCATGACAGCGACCCGCTCGGCCACGGGTTGTTTCAGGAGCACCCCGAATTACGTGACGGCCATCTGCATTTCGCGGACAAACCCGGTTTCGGAATCGAACCGGATTGGGATTTCGTCGAGCGGTATAGGGCCTAGGACATGGATCGCCTGTTTTTGCCGCGCCGCCGCGTCCTCGCAGCGTCGATCGCCGGCGCGACCGCGCTGAGCCTCCCCGCGGTGTTGCGGGCCGCCGCTGCTGGGCTTTCGCCAACCCCGGAGCAGACAGAAGGGCCGTTCTATCCCCTGAATTACCCTGCCGATTCCGACAATGATCTCGCGCATGTTGCGGGGCATGCCGAGCCGGCGAAGGGCACCATGACCCGCGTCGCGGGCCGTGTTCTCGACCGCGGCGGGCGGCCGGTGCGCGGAGCGCGCGTCGAGATCTGGCAATGCGACGCCAATGGCCGCTATCACAATGTCCGTGATGGCGATAGCGGGCGGCCGCGCGACGAGAATTTTCAGGGCTTCGGCCAGATGGTCACCGACGAGGCCGGCGGCTATCGCTTTCTGACGATCCGACCGGTGGCGTATACAGGCCGCACGCCGCACATCCATTTTTCCGTCATCGCGCCCGGGCAGCGGCGCTTTATCACCCAGATGTACGTCGCCGGCGAGCCGCAGAACGAGCGTGACCCGGTATTGCTTGGGGTGCGCGATCCGGCGGCGCGGGCGCGGCTGATCGTGCCATTACGGGCCGCGCCGGAGATCGGACGCGAAGCGCTCGCCGCCGAGTTCGACATCGTTCTCGCCTGAACTTCAACGTATCCCGGGAAAGCCGGACCCACCTTTCAACCGCATGAGTAGCTGACGAGCGGGCCCCGGCTTTCGCCGGGACGCCGGTTTGGTTGCGGTTTATCAGAGGCGCAGCATCGCACTAACTTCGCGCGGCGCGGATCAGGCGCCAAAGGCGTTCGGGCGTGGCGGGCATCGGAATATCGCGGATGCCGAGCGGCGACAGCGCATCGGCCAGCGCGTTGCCGACCGCCGGGAGAGCGCCGACCGAACCGGCTTCGCCGGCGCCCTTGACGCCGAGCGGGTTGGTCTTGGTCGGCACCGGGTTGCTGTCGCAATGGATCGCCGAGAGATCGCCCGCGCGCGGCATCGCGTAATCCATAAAGGAGCGGGTGACGAGCTGCGCCGATTACGGATCGAAATGGATATTCTCGAGCATGACCTGGCCGACGCCGTGCGCGATGCCGCCATGGATCTGGCCTTCAAGCAAAGGCGGGTTCAGCACCGTGGCGACATCGTCGACGACGTTGTAGGCGAGGATCTCGACCTCGCCGGTCCTCGGGCAGGCTCTGCGGGTCCCAGGCGGCGGCGGCGATATCGGCGAGCGAGACGGCGCGGTCGGTGCCGGCGATCGCGAACCGGCCGTCGGCGAAATCGATGTCGGCCTCGGTGGCTTCGAGCAGATGCGCCGCGATCGCCTTTGCCTTGGCGATGATCTTCTCGGTCGCGAGATACACCGCCGAACCGCCCAGGGTCGCGGTGCGCGAGCCGCCGGTGCCTTCGCCAATCGCGACCTTTTCGGTGTCGCCCTGAACGTAATGCACCTGATCGGGATCGAGGCCGAGCCGGTCGCAGACGAGCTGTTTATAGATCGTCTCATGACCCATGCCCTGGGTGATTGAGCCCGACAAGAGCGTCACCGTGCCGCCGCGGTCGAAGCGCAATTCGGCCGCCTCGAACCCGCCGGCCGCGGCGCGCTCGATCGTGTTCGACAGGCCGAGGCCCCGCAATCTGCCGCGGGCGCGGGATTCGGCGCGGCGCCGCTCGAATCCGGCGACACCGGCGAGTTCCGCAATTCGGAGGGATCGAGGCCGAGCTCGGCGGCGGCCTCGTCGACCATGCGCTCGATCACGTAAGCCGCTTCGGGCCGTCCATTGCCGCGATAGGGACGCATCGGGTTGGTGTTGCTGAACGCGGCGATGACCTCGGCGTGGATCGCCGGGGTGCGGTAGACGCCGGCCAGGGTGCCGAGGTTCATCACAAAGACGTTGGACCCGACCTGGGCATAGGCGCCGATTGCGGCGAGCGTCTTGACCCGGAAACCGAGGAAATGGCCGTCACGGTCGAGCGCGAGCTCGGCCTCGGTGATCCAGTCGCGCCCCTGCGCGTCGCTGAGGAACGCCTCGGAGCGGGTGCTGGTCCATTTGACCGGCCGGCCGAGCAGCTTGGAGGCGAGGAGGCACAGCGCGACCTCGTTGTAGATCGCCGATTTCATGCCGAAGCTGCCGCCGATATCGCCGGCAACGACCCGCACCCGCGCTTCCGGCACGCGCATGATCTGCGCCAGCTCGGCGCGATAACCATGGGTGCGCTGCAGGACGGTGTAGATCGTGTAGCGGTCCTCGGCCGGGTTGTAGTCGGCCAGCGCGCCGCGCGGTTCCATCGTCGCGGCGGTGACGCGGTTGACCGTGAGGCGGCGCTTGACGAGGCGGTCGGCGCGTCCGAACGCGGCCTCGACCGCGGCCTTGTCGCCGACCTCGTGCACAAAGCAGATGTTGCCGGGGCAATCCTCCCAGACCAGCGGCGCGCCGAGTGCGAGCGCGGCTTCGGTCGAGGCGACCGCCGGCAGCGGTTCGTACTCGACCTCGATCAATTCGGCCGCGTCCATCGCCTGGTGCTTGGTCTCGGCGACGACAAAGGCGACGTAATCGCCGACCCAGCGCACCCGGTCCTCGACCAGGGCCGGGAAGCGCGGCTGATAGGAGGCGAGGCCGCCCGGCCGCTTCATGCCGCCGGCCACCGGCAGATCACGCCAGCCCGATGCCGCCCAGTCGGCGCCGGTCAAAACGGCGAGCACGCCGGGCATCTGCTTTGCCGCGCGGACGTCGATCGTACGGATGCGGGCATGCGCGTATGGCGAGCGCAGCACATGGCCAAACACCATGCGCGGCAGCATCATGTCATCGACATAACGGCCGCCGCCGCGCAACAACCGCGGATCCTCGAAACGCGGCACCGGCTGACCCAACGCGAACTCGCCCATCAACACCCTCCGGAAATCGAAATGCCGGTACGAGCTTAGCGAAACGGATTGACGATCATGACGCCTTCGACCTCGCGTCCGTGACTCATGTCTTCAGTATAGAGCTCGCGGCATCCGAGCGCTCGCGCCGCGGCGACGACGGCGCTGTCCCAATAGGAAAAGCGATGAGCTGCGCAAATTTCCAGGGCGCTCTCGAGCACGGCGAGCGTCATCTCCTGAACGCGGAAGCGGGTCCATGCTTTGACCAGACCCGCGGCCATATCATGCGTCAGCCGATGAGGCCGCGTGGCGCGCGTCGCCTCGGTGTAGAACTCTTGCAGCACTTGGATCGACAGGGCACCATCGTCGCGCTGCAGCAAAAGACCGGCACGTTCAAAAGCGCCGGTCATAGAGCTCATCGCGCGGCAGGTTTTCGGATGCGCTAAAGGCGGTGATCTGTGCGCGGATTTCCTGCTCCATCCGTTTCAACCGCTCGAACTCGGTCTCGCCGGAGGTCAACTCGACCAAGAAGCGCTTAACCAGAGCCGAGACTGAGGTGTCCCGCTCGGCGGCGATCATCCGAGCGCGTCTGTAGGTCTCGTCATCCAGTGAAACTGTGAGATTTTTCATATTTTCACAGTGGATCCTAGGCACTCATTTGTCAACAGCGCGGCGGCAATTCACGATCACCGCAGCGAGTCGCAACGCTGTTCATTCGCATTCACAATGCGGAGGTGCGGCACAGAGGGTTCCGGCCGCCGTGCTGGTGGTCTCGCTCATCGTGAATTTGCATGCCTTCGGCGCGCGCGTTCTGGTCAGAATGGCGAGATGACCATGCCGCGACCGCAGCCCGCCCGGGTCGTACCGCCATTGGTGCCGCGGCTGCTCGCCGCGCGGCTGCCGGTGTTCTATGGATGGATCGTGCTCGGCTGTCTGTGCTGCGCCGGGTTTGCGCGGCAGGGGCCGGCGGTCGCGACATTGTCGATTTTTGTCGAGCCGTTGACCCGCGAGTTCGGCTGGTCTCGCACGGCATTGTCGGGCGCGGTGTCGCTCGGCGGCGTGCTGGCGGCGGTGATGTCGCCGCTGATCGGGCCGTTGCTCGACCGGCGCGGCTCGCGGCTGGTGCTGTGCACCGCCGTCTTGGTCAATGGCGTCGCGTTGCTGCTGCTGTCGCTGACCGGGTCATTGCTGCATTTCTACCTGCTGTTCTGTCTGGTGCGGATGAACTGGGCCGGGCCGTTCGACCTCGGCATTTACGGCGCGCTGTCGAACTGGTTCGTGCGGCGGCGTACTTTCGCGACCTCGATCGCGACCCTGGCGCAGCAGGCCGGGCTGGTCGCGATGCCGCTCGTCGCGCAGATCGCGATCCTGCATCAGGGCTGGCGCGCCGGCTGGCTGGCGATCGGAGCGGTGACGCTAGTCATCGGGTTTGTGCCAGTTTGGCTCTTGTTGGTGCGCCGGCCCGAGGATCTCGGTCTCGCTCCCGATGGCCGGCGCGATGATACCGATGGCGCCATAACCGATAACGGCCAGCCGGCCATCGAACCCGCCTTCTCGCGGCGTGAGGCGTTGCGCACCCCGGCCTTTTGGCTGGTGCTCGCCTACACCGTGCTGCTGTTTCCGGTGCAGGCCGGGGTCAGCCTGCATCAGGCGCCGTATCTGATCGAGCGCGGCATCGACCCGACGATCGCGGCGACGATCGTCAGTGTGTTTTCGCTGTTGTCGGTGGCCGGCAGCGTCGCTTGCGGATTTCTGCCGCGCGGGCTGCCGATCCGCTACCCGCTGGCGGCGACCGGGCTGATCGTCGCGCTCGGCACCGGCGCGATGCTCGGCATCACCACCGCGGCACACGGCTATGTCGCGGCCGCGATCTTCGGCTTCGGGATTGGCGCTGTCTTGACCCTGCTTCCGATCGCCTGGGCCGATTATTTCGGCCGGGCCCATTTCGGTGCGATCCGCGGCATCGCGCTGTCGGCGCAAGTGCTGACGCAGGCCGCCGGGCCGTTGTTGTCGGGGGCGCTCAGGGATTGGAGCGGCGGGTATCAGCTGTCGCTCGAATGCTTTCTCGCGCTGGCCTTGGCGAGCGTCGTCCTCGCATTGCTCGCGCGCCAGCCGCGCCTCACAGGAACGTTGTCGCCGGGGCCTCGTTGAAAAAGTGAGACAATTTCGAGGCCTCCGATGCGTTGGAAACTGCTCGATCGCGGGCCGCCCGCGACTTATGCCATCGTGCTGGCCCATGGCGACGAGGCGATGGGCGCGCTGCAGCAATTCGTGCGTGAGCAGCAGATCGACGCCGCCGCGCTGACCGCGATCGGCGCGTTCGAGCGCGCCGTGATCGGCTATTTCGACTGGGTGACGAAAGACTATAAGCGCATCCCGGTCGCGGAGCAGGTCGAAGTGTTGTCTTTGCTCGGCGATGTCGCGGAAGCCGATGGGAAGCCGACCCTGCACATCCACGCGGTGCTCGGAAAATCCGACGGCACCGTCGTCGGCGGGCATCTGCTCGAAGGCCATGTGCGGCCGACTCTCGAAGTGATCCTGACCCAGCCCCCGGCGCATCTACGCAAGAAGAAGGACCCGGAGACCGGCCTCGCGCTGATCGCGCTCGACCAGAGCTGAGCGTGCCGATGGCATGTTGTCCAGTGAAAGGCGGCTCGCTCCAAAGAACTCCCTCTCCCCCACCGGGGGAGAGGGTTGGGGTGAGGGGGCAATTCCGCGGTATTTTGCAGACACCCTCACCCGACCTCGCGCTGCGCGCTCGGCCACCCTCTCTCGCAGTGCGGGAGAGGGGCTTATGGCGGTGATTAGCGATGCCGGCGGAGACGGTCGTCATTACCGGAGCGACCGCGGGGGTCGGCCGCGCGACGGCGCGCGCGTTCGCGCGGCATAGCGCGCGCATCGGATTGCTAGCGCGCGGCGCCGACCGGCTCAACGCAGCCGCGGCGGAGGTGCGCGAACTTGGCGGCGAGGCGCTGGCGCTGCCTTGCGATGTCGCCGACGCCGATGCGGTCGACAGCGCCGCCGATGCGGTCGAGCGGCAGCTCGGCCCGATCGACATCTGGATCAACAATGCGATGGCGACGATCTTCGCCCCGGTCGCCGAGATCACACCCGAGGAATATCGCCGCGCGACCGAAGTGACCTATCTCGGCTGTGTCTGGGGCACGATGGCGGCATTGAAGCGGATGCGGCCGCGCAACCATGGCACGATCGTACAGGTCGGCTCGGCCCTTGCCTACCGCTCGATCCCGTTGCAGGCGCCCTATTGTGGCGCCAAGCACGCGATCCGCGGCTTTACCGACGCGCTGCGTTCGGAGCTGATCCACGACAACAGCCGGGTGCATCTGACGATGGTGCAATTGCCGGCGCTCAACACGCCGCAATTCGACTGGGCGCGCAACAAGATGGGATGGCGGCCGCAACCGGTGCCGCCGATCTTTCAGCCGGAGGTCGCGGCCGAAGCAATCGTCTTTGCCGCGCATGCGAGGCGACGCGAGATCGATGTCGCCGGCCCAACGGTCGAAGCTATTATCGCCAACAAAATCGCACCGGGGCTGCTCGACTGGTACCTGGCGCGCACCTGCTATGACGGGCAGCTGACGGACGAGCCGGAGCCGCAGCGCTCCGACAATCTGTTCACGGCGGTGCCGGGCGATTTCGCCGCGCATGGCCGGTTCGACGCCGCGGCCCGCGGTTTCAGCAACGAATTATGGTTGTCGCGTCAGCGCGGCTGGGTATTGGCCGGTATCGGGTTGATCGCCGGCGCGGCGGCGGGCTGGTTGAGCGGCCGCGCTTCGAGGCGCGCGCTCCCGGCATAATAGCGGCGCAGCATAATCACCATCGCGGCAAGGCCGGCCAGCGACAGCAGAATGCTGTCGCGCAGGGGCATGCCCAATTCGATCATCAGCGCGGCGGCGAAGAGGCCAGTAGCGCCACCGGCATCCCAGCCCCCCTCGGTCGCGACATGGAAGCGAAGGGTGCACGGCGACCGCTTTGCCAAGGTATAGACTGCTGCCATAAGAGTCGGCACGTAGAGGCATGCCGCCAATGACCCCAGAGCGTTTGCCAGCACGGCAAGCGCGGGGTTGCCGGTTGCGACGGCGCGCAGCACGATAACCGCCCCGAGCGCAAGGAAGGCATACCAAACAGCGCGGCTTCCGTGCCCGGCGTCGATGTGGCGACCGAGCGTCAGACCGCCGATCGCACCGACCAGCGCCGCGAAGGCCAGCGCACCGCCATAGGCAAGAAAGCTCTCACCAAGCGACACAAACAACGCAATCTGCCAGACGAACAAAAACCCCACCGCGATCCAGCCATCCGGCATAAAAAGCAAGACGCCCGGTAGCGAAGCCCTGAACGCGCCGGGCACATGCCGCGCCACAGCGATCTCCGGCGCCCACAGGATCGGCAATGCGGCGAGCGCCGCGACGATTGCGGTCGTGCCGAACGCGACGCGCGGTCCGAAGGCGACAAGCATCCAGCCGGTCAGCAACGGACTGACAATGCCGACGATGGCCCCGATGGCCTCGCGGACGCCGATCTGATGACCGCGAAATTCGTTATCGCCGAGTGCCGCGAAATAGGCGTGATAGGTTGTCCAGTAGACCGTCTCTCCGACGGCCGACAGAGCGATCAGCGCCACCAGAACCCGACCGACGCCGTCAACTTCAGCCAAAAGGGGATATTGCAGAGCGGTCAGCACCGTCCCGGCCACGACCATCGCACGCAGCCCCCATCGCACCGCGAGACCGATGACGACGGGGCGAACGGCCAAGCGCCCCAAGAGGATCAACGCGATCGAAATCAGGACGCCCGGTACGCTGACGCCAGCTTTCAACAGGAAGATCGCAAAGAACGCCCCGCCGCCGTATAGCGCGAAGCAGTGAATGCCGTAGTGCAGATTGAGAAGATTGACGGCGCTGTTGCGGAAGAACGCCATGAGGAATTTCCGAAATGCAGATCGATAAGATCGACGGGATCGGTGCCGAAGACGCACGGTTTTGCCGCGCGGCCGGGTTGTGGAATGCAGCTCAGATCAGTCGATCATCCGCACAGTCGGGGCACCCTTCGCGAGAGACTGGCGCAATCTAATAGCGGCGTTGTCGATGTTCAACGTCGGTACGTCAGACGAACGTTGGTCGCCTATGGCAGCGCCGGTATGATGGCACCTAGCGGGTGTTGGATGCCCGCAGCTGCAGAGCCGTGCTGCGAAACAGCGGAGCCGCGCTGAACGCGGCGCCGATTGCGAAGCCGAGCGCGAGGACGCCGCCGGCGATAGCCCATTGACGATCGAGGCTGCGCGGCGGCGCCGGCGGCAGCACGCCGAGCGCCTCGGCCGCGACCTCGGCGATATGGCGGGTCTTGCGCCCGGTCAATTGCTCGATCTGCTCGCGGCAGCTGAAGCCGCTGGCGACAATCGCGGTGTCCGGTTCAGCACGACCCAGGCGCGGCAACAGCGCGTGCTCGGCAATCTTAATCGACCAGGGGTATTTCTTTGCCTCGAAGCCGAACGAACCGGCCATGCCGCAGCAGCCATTCGGCATCACCTCGGCTTCGATGCCGATGCGCGCCAGCACAGTGTTCTCCGCTTCGGGTTCTAGGACCGCGTGCTCGTGGCAATGCACCTGGATCAGCGCCTTGCGATGGCGCGGCGGCCGATCAATGTCGATGCCGTGCTCGGCGAGAAACTCGCTGAACAAATGGCTTTGCTGTTTGAGTTGTTTCGCGCGCTGGTCGTTCGGGAACAAGGCCGGGACTTCGTCGCGGAAAGCGGCGATGCAGGCCGGCTCGAGGCCGACGATCGGGGTACCGCGCGAGAGGGCCGGCGCGAGCGTGTCGAGCAGCTCCCGGAGCAGCGTGTCGGCACGGTCGAGCATGCCCCAATCGTACAGCGGCCGGGCGCAGCACAGGCTCTTCGGCGGGATCACGACATGCCAACCGCCCGCCTCCAGCACCCGCACCGCGGCGATCGCGGTTTCCGGGCGGAAGAAATTGTTGAAGGTGTCGGGGAACAGCAGCACCTCGGGCCCGCGCGGGTTCGGGCTCACATGGCGGCCGAACCAGGCGCGGAAGGTTTGGCGCGCGAAGGGCGGCATTTGGCGCTGCCGCGCGACGCCACCGGCGAATTTGACCAACGCCGAAAGCCCGGGCGTCCGGGTCAGAAAATTGGCAATGCCGGGCATATGGCTCGCCACGCGCGACCACCAGTAGATCAGCCCCATCGAATAGGCGGCGCGCGGCCGCACCCGGCCGCCATAGTAATGCGAGCGGAACTCCGCCTTGTAGGTCGCCATGTCGACATTGACCGGGCAATCGTGCTTGCAGCCCTTGCACGCAAGACAGAGGTCGAGCGCCTCCTCGACCGCATCGCTCTTCCAGCCGTCGCGGATCGGTCCGCCATGCATCATCTCGAATAGCAAGCGGGCGCGGCCGCGCGTCGAGTGCTTTTCCTCGCGCGTCGCGATGTAGCTCGGGCACATCACGCCATTCTCGGTATCATGGCGGCGGCACTCGCCGACCCCGACGCAGCGGATCGCGGCCCGGTCCCAACCGCCCTCAGTCGGGAAAGCAAAACGGGTGTCTAGCCGCGGCGGCCGGTAATCCGGCCCGAGGCGCAAATTCGAGGTGATCGGGTAAGGATCGACCACCTTGCCCGGATTCATCTTGCCATCGGGGTCCCAGATCGCCTTGAACTCGCGGAAGGCTTCGAGGAGTTCCGGCCCATACATCTTGCCGAGCAGCTCGGCTTTGGATTGGCCGTCGCCATGCTCGCCGGAGATCGAACCTCCCATGCGGATTACGAGATCGGCGGCCTCCCCGAGAAAGCGGCGCCACTTCGCGACCCCTTCTTCGCTACGCAGCCCGAAATTCCAGCGGCAATGGATGCAGCCGTCGCCGAAATGGCCGTAGAGCACCGATTCGTAACCGTAGCGCTTGGCAAGCACATCCAGCTCGCGCAGATAATCGCCGACCCGCTCCGGCGCGACCGCCGAATCCTCCCAGCCCTCCCAAGTATCCGGCTGGCCCGGCACAAAGGCGCTGGCGCCGAGCCCGGCCTTGCGCACCTCCCAGATCTGCTTCTGCGCCTTCGGATCGCGGACCAGCTTAGCAGAGACGGCATGACCTTCGCGCTTTAGCCCGTCGATCACGCCCTGGGCGCGGGTGACGGCCTCCTCCTCGCTTTCGCCACCGAACTCGGCGATCAGCCAGCCGCAGCCCTCGGGCAGCGACTCGATCCCCTGCTCGTGCAGGTGCTTGGCCCGCATGTGATCGATCAGCCGCTGGTCCATGCCTTCGAGACCGAGCGGCCAGTGCTGCCGGACGAGCGGCACCGCGTCGCCGGCGGCAAAAATGTCGGTGAAGCCGAGGACGACGAGCGCGCGCACCGGCGGGCTGTGCACGAGCCTGAGGCCAGCATTCAGCACCGCGACGCAGGTGCTCTCGCTGCCGACCAGCGCACGGGCGATGTTGAAGCCCTTTTCCGGAAGCAGCTCGTCGAGGTTGTAGCCCGAGACGCGGCGCGGGATGTGCGGATAGCGCCGGCGGATCAGATCGGCGTAACGCCGGCGCAACTCGTCGAGACGATGATAGATCTCGCCGCGTCTACCGCCGGCGGCGACGATCGAGCGCAGCTCGTCCTCGCCGGTCGAACCGACGCGCAGCCGCAGCCCGTCATAGGTCAGGATCTCGAGCTCGCGCACATTGTCGGCGGTGCGGCCGGCCATCACCGAATGCACGCCGCAGGAATTGTTGCCGATCATGCCGCCCAGCGTGTTGTGGTCGTGGGTCGCCGGGTCGGGACCGAAGGTCAGGTGAAATTTCTCGGCCGCGTTGCGCAGATCGTCGAGGACAACGCCGGGCTCGACCCAGGCGGTGCGCGAGTCCGGGTCGATCACCAGCACATGGTTCAGGTATTTCGAATAATCGACGACGACCGCCGTGTTGCAGCACTGGCCGGCAAGGCTGGTGCCGCCGCCGCGCGACAACAACGGCGCGCCGTGCTCGCGGCACAATGCCATCGTCGCGATGACGTCTTCGATGCTTTTCGGGACCACGACACCGATCGGCACCTGCCGGTAATTCGAGGCGTCGGTCGAATAGAGCGCGCGGTCGCCGGCGGAGAACCGCACCTCGCCGGCAATGGCGCGCGACAACGCACGCGCCAGTGCCCTCGCCTGCCGGTCGGAATAGGGGACGAACTCGGCAGCCTCGCGATCGGTTGTCGCGG
>VAZR01000042.1 GCA_005888515.1 Alphaproteobacteria bacterium
GATAGACCCGGTTAAGGTAGATCTCGAGTATTTGATCCTTCGCAAAACGGTGCTCGAGCCACAAGGCCAGCAGCGTCTCTCGGATCTTGCGGGCCAGACTGCGCTCCGGCGTCAGAAACAGGATCTTGGCGAGCTGCTGGGAAATCGTGCTGCCGCCCTGGACGACATGCCGGGCGCGCAGGTCGATGACTGCAGCGCGAACCAACCCGATCGGGTCGATCCCGAAATGGCTATAAAAGCGGCGATCCTCGGTCGCGATCACCGCTTGCGGCAGAAACGGCGACATCTGTTTGAGGCTCAAGGGTTCGCCGAACAGATCGCCGAGACTGGCCAGCGTGCTGCCGTCCTCCGCCAGGATCGTGATGGTCGGCCGACGCAGCGAGGTGCCAAGCTGGCTGGTGTCGGGGAGGGTCAGCGCGAAATAGCCGATTGTGCCGCCGCCCAGGATCGCGGCCCACAATAGCAGCAGGATGGTGAACCTGAAGAAGCCGCGGACCAGACGGCGCGGTCGTCGCGCGGAGCGTGGCCGGCGGCCCTGCCGCAGCCGCCCTTGGCGGCGCCGGGCTCCCGGGATTGCCGCGGTGATTCGCTCGGCCGGATCGACGCGTAGCGGCCGATCGCTCATCGGCCGCCCGCTCATCGGCCGCCCGGCTTGGTGCCGCCGCAGCGGTGCACCGGTCGCATTGCGATACCCCTCCCGCGCGGCATCCCCCGCCGCGCCACCCGGCATTATGCCGCAAACTATGGCAAAGGTTCGGCAGTTATCGGCGCGTCGGGCCCGAGGGTGCGGAACCGCCTTTAACCGGCAATGTTGGATTTCTCATCGGATAAGGCGCGGAGACAGCGATGACGGCCAACGCAATCGGCGGCAGGGCGGGGACCAATGTCGGCAACGGCGAACGCATCGGCTCGTTCGTCGCTGGCGGCATTTTGCTCGGCCGGGCGCTGTCACGGCCGACCGCCGGGAGAATTGCGGCTGCGATCGGCGGCGTGGTGCTGCTGGCGCGAGCAATCACCGGCCATTGTGGGGTCTATGAGAAGCTTGGGATCGGCCCAAGCTCGAAACAACCGCTTCTGCGGCACCGCCACGCCCACCGGAAGGATCCAGTATTGGAGGCTTCGGAAGAAAGTTTTCCGGCCAGCGACCCGCCCTCTTGGACGCCTGTTGCCGGCTCGGTGGCGGAGCGGCCATAAGCTCTCCGCTCTAAACGGGGTGACCCGGCAGGCCGGTGCGGCTAATCTAGAGGCCGCACTCGCATCGTCGCGGGGCCACCCGGGATGTCGCGCCGCAGCCAGGAAAATCATGAAGACGCGGAGCGCCGTACTGCTGCCTTGATGGGCTTTGTCATTATCCTGGTGCTGGCGATCGCCGGGGTCGTGCTGGTACGCGAAATCAGCCGGACAATGCGAATCGAGGATTGCCTGATGGCGGGACGGCACAATTGCGTCCCGATCGAGGCGCCGGTGCGGCGGCCGTTCTAGGCACGGCCTAAAAGAAACCGGGCGCCGCTGGGGCGCCCGGCTTTGTCCGGCAGTCTTGCCGCGGGATCAGCCGCGATTCCCGTGGTGCCGGTGATGGCCGCGACCGCGCATATTGCGGTGTTCCATGCCCGGCGAGTTGCCCGCCGAGCTCCCGGCGGTGCCTAGGGTCGAGGACGAACCGGAGCGTTCGCGTTCGCCGGCGGTCGATCCGCCGGTGCCGAGCGTGCTGCTCGAGCCCATGCGCTTGCCGGTTCCAGCCGCGCTGCCGCCGGTGCCAACGGTTGAGCTCGTGCTGCCCTTGCCGGCGGTGCTGCCGCCGAGGCCAAGCGTGCTGCTCGTCCCGGTGCCGCTCTTGCCGCCTGTTCCGGCCGCACTGCCGCCGGTGCCGAGCGAGGTGCTGGTGCTGCCGCCGCCGGCGGTACTCCCGCCGAGGCCGAGCGTGCTCGCTGAGCCAGTGCCGGTCCCGCCACCAGCCGCGCTGCCGCCGGTACCGAGGCTGGTGCTGGTCGAGCCGCCGCCGGCGGTACTGCCGCCCGTGCCGAGCGTCGAGCTCGACTGGGCGTAGGCAATCGCGGCGGTGCCGGCAAGCAGACTCGCCACCATCGCGGTTACTCTGATCTTGTTCCACATACCGTCTTCTCCTGCGTTGGTCCTGATGTAGCCGTCGCCAAGGGAGACCGCGATCCGCTCCGAAATCCCGAAAGGTTCGCCAGGGCACCATTGGTCAGTTCGAGCGGACCGCGATGTCATCGAGCTAAACAGTCGTTCCGGTATCGGTTTCGCCACACTCTCCGGTTATGCGATGTGGCGGGGATTTGGACGCCTTGCGATTGCAAGCGGAGGCATCGGCGAGCGGATTGCCGTTCTCTTTGCATCGGATTCATCGAATCAGGAGCAAGAAATGAGCAGTCGATTTGTCATCGCCGCGGCCACGGCGGCTTTGCTTGTCGGTAGCGCGGCAGCAGGTTTTGCCCAATCGGCTTCGACCGTCGGCACCGGCGCCGGTTCGGTCGGCGCGAGCGGCTCAAGCGGCGTTGTCGGGACCGGCGGCAGTGCCGCGGCCGGCGGCACCTCGGCCTCTTCGCTCGGCCTTGGCGCCCAGTCGACGACGCCGACGACCTCGTCGTCGAGTCTCGGTACCGGCGGTAGCGCTGCCGCTGTCGATGGGCATGTCATGAGCCACAGTGGCGTGCATGGGAATCGTAATCTCAGCGGGCAGTCGATGGATCAGGCCCACCAGCCCGGCGGGGTGTGGAGCAAGTCCCACACGCAGACGCATGTCCGTCACGGAGAGCTGACCGGCCGGACCAAATCAATGTCGCACGAGCCCGGCGGCCCGCCGGTCAAATCAACGACCGGCAGCTCCGTCAACCTCGGCCAGTAGAACTAGCCAGGAGAACTAGGCAGCGCGGCATGCGCCCCAAGTCAGACGCGCCCGCCGCTTCTCTGATCCTGGAATCCCGCCGGTCTGCGGAGCGGCGGGATTTCATTTATTTCTTTTCCGGACGGTAGATCACGCAATCCGAACCGGCAGCGGCCGATGAATGGCCGCCGCTGCTCGAGCTGCTGCCGGCCACTGCCGAAGAGCTGCTGCCGCCGCCTGGAGATATCGTGACCGACGAGCCGCCGCCCGGCGTTACGGTCGTGCTGCCGCTGAGCCCGCCTGAGCCGGTCGTGACCGTCGTGCTGTTCGATCCGTCCTTGGTCGTGACCACGCGGCACGGCTTGCCGTTGACGATCACGGTACCGTTCGAGCCCGACGCCACGGAGACACTGTCGGCGAGGGCGGGCGTCCCGAGCGCTGCCAGGGCGAGCACGATCGGGAAAATCTCGCTGCGAATACGCATCACGCAAATCCTCCGAAGCGGTGAATGCTACTGGGTAAACGCGGCTCGTGGCAGGTGTGCGCCTGCTGAAAGCGATGGTTATTGGCCGGCGGCGCTGCCAGCGGTGGAAGTACCGGAGCCGGCAGCGGAGCCGCCGATTGTGCTGCCGCCGATCCCGTACGCGCTGCCGCCTGTGGTCGAACTGCCATAGCCGGTCGGAACGCCGCCGATCGTGGCGCCGCCGACGCCAGAGCTACTGCCGCCCGGCGTGCCGGCATTACCATAGCCGGAGGCGCGGCCGCCGGCGCCGAGGCTCATGCTGTTGATGCCGACATTCGCGCTGGGGCCGGTGCCTAGCGCCGAGCCGCTGCTGCCATAGCCGCCGTAACCAGGCGAACCGCTGCTGCTTGTGGCCGATGTGGCGGTGGTACCCGTGCCGCCGCCACCTGCGGCACCGCCGGTGCCGGCCGAACCGCCGCTGCTGCCGCCTGCGCCTATCACGCTGCCGCCGAAGCCAAAATTCGACGTGGTCTGGGCCAACGCCGGCGGCGATGCAGCGAGAGTTGCGGCGATTAGAGCCGTGCTGAAGTAGCGGCCGCGCATCGTGGTTTTCCTCAGGCCCTGTCGTCGGTCGTTCGTATAGCCAACGCCCGGCTCGGCTCTCTCTCGCCCGAGCGGAACGTCGCGGTGTGGAGCGCCGGCCGTTTTCAGCGATCGCGCGATGCCGTCGCATAGCCTGGCGGCGGCTTGTCGCGCCGCCATTTCCCGGCCACACTGGCCGACTCCCTGTTTGCAGCGCCCCGGGACGAGGATCGATGAAAAACCAGCCGTCCGGCCATACCGGCCGCCATTTCCTGCAGATCCCCGGGCCGACCAACGTGCCCGACCGGGTGTTGCATGCCATCGCTTTCCCGACGATCGATCATCGCGGCCCGGAATTCGCCGATGTCGGCAAGGAGATCGTTGCGGGTATGCGGCGGGTATTTCAGACGGATGGGACAGTGGTCGTTTATCCTTCGTCCGGCACCGGCGCCTGGGAGGCGGCGCTCGTCAACACGCTCTCACCGGGGGACCGGGTGCTGATGTTCGAGACCGGCCACTTCGCAACATTATGGCGGCAGATGGCGACGAGGCTCGGGCTCGATATCGAGTTCGTGCCGGGCGATTGGCGGCATGGTGTGGACCCGGCGCAAGTGGCCGAGAAGCTCACGATTTCTTCGCTCGCCTCGATCGACTACCGCCATGACGAATGGGGCGTCGATGTCACCGTCGCAGGCTCGCAGAAGGGGCTGATGCTGCCGCCTGGGCTCGGCTTCAACGCGGTGTCCGACAAGGCGCTCGCCGCCTCGAAAAACGCGAAATTGACGCGCTCGTACTGGGATTGGGCAGCGATGCAGGAAACCGGGCAGACCGGGTTTTTCCCGTACACGCCAGCAACCAACCTGCTGTTCGGGCTGCGCGAGGCGCTCAAAATGCTGCTTGAGGAAGAGGGGCTCGACGCCGTTTTCGTGCGTCATGCCCGGCACGCCGAGGCGACGCGGCGCGCCGTCACCGGCTGGGGCCTGGAGGTGCTGTGCGCCGAGCCGCGCGAACACTCGAACTCTCTGACTGCGGTGCTGGTACCCGACGGATATGACGCCGACCGGGTGCGCGAGATTATCCTGGACGGGTTCGACATGTCGCTCGGCACCGGTCTCGGCAAGATGAAGGGCAAGATCTTCCGCATCGGCCATCTCGGCCACTTCAACGATTTGATGCTGTGCGGCACGTTGTGTGGGGTCGAGATGGGGCTGCACCGCGCCGGAATCCCGCATCGCGGCGGCGGTGTTGCGGCGGCGCTCGAATACCTCGGCGCCGCATAAGGCAGGGCCAATCCCGGAGAGGAATGCGATGAATTCAACGCTGATAGACGAGGCCGCCCGCGCCCTTGCCGCAGCCCGAACCGGCCAGCCGATCGCCGCGTTGCCCGACGCCGCGCGGCCGCAATCCGAAGCGGATTCCTACGCCATCCAGGAGGCGGTGCTGCGGCGGCTCGGCGAACGCATTGGCGGTTACAAGGTGGGTTTCTCACCCGAGGGCGGGATCTTCTGCGCGCCAATTTATGCGTCTCGCGTGCATGCCAGCCCGGCGAGCCTGCCGGCCAAGGGCTTTCACCTGATCGGGATCGAATGTGAGATCGGGTTCCACCTCGATCAGGCATTCGGCGAACGGGTCCGGCCGTACAGCCGTGAGGAAGTGCTAACAGCCGCTTCGCTGCACCCGACCATCGAGGTCGTCGACTCGCGCTATCAGGATTTTCGCTCGCTCGACCGGCTGCAGGTCCTCGCCGACAATTTCTCGAACGGCGCCCTCGTGTACGGCGCCGCGGCATCGGGTTGGCAGGGAATGGACCTCACCCATCCGCCAATCGCGGTGACTGGCGACGGCAAGGATTTCGCGGAATGCACCGGATTGCGCGCCGGCGACCCGATCGGGCTGCTCGTCGAATTGGTGAATTTTGTAGCGAACAGGCGCGGTGGCGTCCCGGCCGGCACGTGGGTGACGACCGGCACCCATACTGGCCTGGTGTTCACCGAACCGGGCGTCACGATCCGCGCCGAATACGGTCCGCTCGGGCGGGTCGAGGTGTCGTTCCCGGCGTAGTACGAGGCTTGGATGACCACGCCGATCGAGACCGGGGCTGCGATCGCCAGCCGGTCGGCGGGCATCTACGATCGGGTTGCGCGCAGCTTGCATTGGCTAGTTGCCGGTCTCGCCGTCATTGTCGTTGCACTGGGCTGGGCGATACGAGGCTCGCCGCGCGAGAGCGGATCGCGCGAGCTGCTGCTTATGCTGCACCGCTCGTTGGGGCTGCTGGTAATCGCGCTAATCCTGTTTCGCGGCTGGTGGCGCCTGTCTCATTCGCCGCCGCCGCTGCCGGCGAGCTTAATGCGGCTCGAAGTATGGGCGGCGCATGCCACTCATCTGCTGCTGTACGTCTTTTTCGTGCTGCTGCCGTTAAGCGGCTACATCAACGCCGCCACAGCGGGACACGCCGTCAGCTTCTTCGGGATCTTTACGATCCCGCCGCTGATAGCCGAGAACCCCCGATTATCGCAGATCGCGAATGGCATTCATCTAGCGGGGCAGTTTCTGGTCTACGCGCTGGTCGCGGTCCATATCGCGGCCGCGCTGATGCACGGGCTAATCCGCCATGACGGGGTCTTCGAACGCATGCTGCCACGCCGCCGCGCCGGTTGACGCCGGCGCTCAGCGGGCCTCGGACGGCACCAGCGAGAATTTCGCACCGAAGAAGGCGAGGGCGTCACGGAGGTCGCGGGCGACCCGCAACCGCTGGCGCCCGCTAAGCACGATGAACTCGGGGGGCTGCGCCGCCGTTATCGCCGTCTTGACGATCGTGTAGGCGGGGTTTTCATGGGTATGACGGAAAACAGAGAACAATGCCTGACCGTCGCGATGATCTATCGCGTAATCGCGCCATACGCCGCGCGCGACGTTGCGGCTGTAGAGCCCGAGCAGCTGGTTCAGCTCGGAGCGCGTGAAGTACAGCGTGCGGCGTCCGCCCCGATAGTCCCTGAGTGGCAGCACCGTCGCATTATTGCCGATCATCGCCGACCATCGTTTGTGGCTGCTGGCATAATTTTGACCATTTCCCGGCGAGCGTCCAGCCGTCTCGAAGGATGCGTTCGCCGATAGCGTCGCAAGGCCGTGCGACCGGTTGCCGCCGCCCCGCGACACGGACCGCCGCGGTTTGCGTCACCTCGGCCGAGCGGATATGGTAGCCGCCCTTCGATCAGGGCTGCCGGGGCTTTTGTGAGCGACATCTTCCGCGAAATCGACGAGGAGCTGCGTCGCGAAAACCTCCTCAAGCTCTGGTCGCGCTACGGCAAATACGTGATCCTCGCGGTCGCGCTCATCGTGGTGATCGTTGGCGCGATCGTGGCTTGGCGCGAGCACCAAGCCTCGGAACGACGCGCGCAGTCCGGGCGCTATTCGGCAGCCCTGGCGCTGGTTCGGGAGGGCAAGAATACCGATGCCGCCAAGCTGTTCGCATCGCTTGCTCAGGAGGGTGGCGGTTACGGTCTGCTGGCATCGTTCGAAGAGGCCGAGCTGTTGGCCAAAAGCGGTGACCGCAAAGCGGCCATCGCCGCCTACGACAATCTATCCAGCTCATCCGGCATCGACCGCGAATTCCGCGATCTTGCGGTCCTGCTATCGGTCATGCACGGTCTGGCGGATGGCGACCCGAAGATCGCCATCGAGCGGCTCCAGCGCCTGACCGAAGCCGGAAATCCATGGCGCGCCAGCGCGCTCGAATTGACTGCAGCGGCAAAGCTGAAGGGCGGCGACCGCAACGGCGCGCTCGAGATCTACAAAACACTCGCCGATGATCTGACTGCGCCGCAGCGGCTGCGCGCGCGAGCCGCCGAAATGGCGGCGGCTCTTGCATCCTAACAGCCGCATTCGTTCCGCCTTCATCCGATGATGAACCGACGCGATTTCACTGCGCTGCTGCTGTCGCTGATGCCGGCCGGCTGCGACTGGTTTGGCGACAAGAAGCAGCCGCTGGCCGGCGAGCGCATCTCGGTGCTCGGCCTCGATACACGTTTCGATCCCGATCCGCAACTCGCCGGCACGCCAGTGACATTGCCGCCGCCGGCGACCAATGCGGATTGGCCAGAGCCCGGAGGCAACCCGGCGCATGCGATGGTCCATCCTGCGCTGCCGGATAAGGTCGAACGCGCCTGGGATACCAGCATCGGCGCGGGAGCCTCGCGGCGCAGCCGGGTGCTGTCGCAGCCGGTCGTCGCGCACGGCCGGGTGTTCGCGATGGATGGCGGGGTTCAGGTCAGCGCGCTCGATGCCGGCAACGGCAGCCGGATCTGGGAGGTCGATCTGAAACCCGAAGAAATGCGCGGCAATGCTTTCGGCGGCGGCCCGTGCTTCTGGAACGATCGCCTCTACGTCTCGACCGGATATGCCCAGGTGCTGGCGCTCGACCCGGCCGATGGTAAGGTGATCTGGCGGCAGAACGTCCCGGCTCCGGTGCATAGCGCGCCGACCGTCGCTGACGGACGCGTCTTTGCCGTGACAATCGAGAACGAGCTGAACGCGCTGTCCACTGATGACGGGCGAAAGCTGTGGTCGCATACCGGCATCCCCGAGCCGGCGGGATTGCTCGGCGGCGCCAGTCCGGCGGTCGAAGGTGAGGTCGTGATCGCCGCCTATACCTCGGGCGAGCTGTTTGCGCTACGCGTCGAGAACGGCCGTGCTGCTTGGTCGGATAGTCTCGCTTCGACGCGCAGCGTCAATGCGGTGTCGGGTCTCGCCGATATCCGCGGACGTCCGGTCATCGACCGCGGCCGCGTTTTCGCCGTCAGCCATAGCGGCCGCATGGCCTCGATCGATCTGCGCAGCGGCGACCGCGTATGGGAGCAGGAGATCGCCAGCAGTCACAGCCCGTGGGCCGTGGGCGACTATGTTTTCGTGCTCGCCAACGACAACGCCCTGGTGTGCCTGACCCGCAAGGAAGGCAAGGTGCGCTGGGTGCATCAGCTGCCGCGGTACGAGGACGAAAAGGCCAAGTCCGACCCGATCCGTTGGGCCGGCCCGGTGCTCGGCGGCAACCGGTTGATCGTTCTCTCTTCCCGTGGGGAGGCGGTATCGATCTCCTCGGAAACCGGGCAGCCGTTCGGCAGTCAATCGATGTCATCCGGCGGTTTTCTCGGGCCGGTCATCGCCGGCAACACTCTTTACTTGCTGACCGACGACGCAAATCTCTCCGCGTATCGCTGATCTTCAGTGCGGAGTGGTCCCTGCGATGAGTTTCACGGTCGCGATCATCGGGCGGCCGAATGTCGGCAAATCGACGCTGTTCAACCGGTTGGCGGGACGGCCGTTGGCGCTGGTCGACGACATGCCCGGGGTCACGCGCGACCGCCGCGAGGGTGAAGGCCATATCGCCGATCTCACCTTCCGCCTGATCGATACCGCCGGGCTCGAGGAGGCGGCGCCGGAGATGCTCGGCGGCCGAATGCGGGTACAGACCGAAAGTGCGCTCGACCAGGCTGATGTCGCCCTTTTGGTCATCGATGCGCGTGCCGGTCTGACGCCGCTCGATCGTCATTTTGCCCGTTGGCTGCGGCGCATCGGCAAGCCGGTTGTGCTGGTCGCGAACAAGGCGGAAAGCCGACAGGCACTTGCGGAGCTCGACGAGGCCTATGCGCTCGGGCTCGGCGAACCGGTGGCGATTTCGGCGCAGCACGGCGAGGGAATGGGCGGGCTCTATGAACGTCTGCAGCCCTATGCGGTTGCTGCGGACGAGGACCCCGCCCCGCCGGAGCTAAGCGAAGACAAGCCGCTGCAGCTCGCGATCGTCGGTCGCCCGAATGTCGGCAAATCGACATTGGTCAACCGCCTGACCGGTGAGGAGCGGATGCTGACCGGTCCGGAGCCGGGCATCACCCGCGACGCGATCGCGATCGATTGGGCTTGGCACGGACGCCAGCTCCGGTTGGTCGATACCGCCGGGCTCCGGCGCCGCTCGCGTATCGAGGACCGGCTCGAGCGCCTGTCGACCGCAGATACGCGGCGGGCCGTCGGTTTTGCCGCCACCGTGATCCTGGTGCTCGATGCCATGCAGCCTTTGGAACGCCAGGACCTGACAATCGCCAATTTGGTAGCCGATGAGGGGCGGGCGTTGGTGCTCGCGCTGAACAAATGGGACGCGGTCGGCAATCGTGAGGGAACCCTGAAGCAAGTACGGGAGCGCCTTGAAACGACGCTGCCGCAGCTGCAGGGAGTCGCGCTTGTTCCGGTTTCCGGTCTGAAGGGCTCCGGCCTCGACAAGCTGATGGAGGCGGTGTTCAAGGCCGATGCCGTGTGGAACCGGCGGGTGCCGACTCCGGCCCTCAACCGCTGGCTGGCGATGATCCAAGAACACCATCCGCCACCGCTGGTCGGAGCGCGCCGGTTACGGCTGCGCTATATGACGCAGGTCAATACCCGACCGCCGAGCTTTGCGTTGTTCGCGTCGAAACCGGGCGAGCTCCCGGAATCCTACCGCCGTTATCTGGTGAATGCGCTGCGCCAGCAATTCGAGCTGCCGGGGACTCCGA
The DNA here is from genome assembly GCA_005888515.1 of Alphaproteobacteria bacterium. GTDB lineage: Bacteria > Pseudomonadota > Alphaproteobacteria > ATCC43930 > CGMCC-115725 > DATARH01. The sequence continues at coordinate 10,427 of VAZR01000042.1, forward strand.
TCCGCCTGATGCTGCGCAAGGGCGAGAATCCGTACGCGACCGGTTGACGTCATACCGCCAGCGCACGCGTGTTGCGGCAAAGGCGCTCCTCCGGCAGGTGCACGCTCGCGATAGTGCCCTTGCCGGGCTCGCTGTCGATCTCGACTGTGCCGCCATGCAATTCGACCAGCCGCTTCGTCAACGGCAAACCGAGGCCTACCCCGTCATGTTTCCGGGTGAGGCTGTTGCTGATTTGGCCGAACGGCGCCAGCGCTATCGGTATCTGGTCGGCCGACATGCCGATGCCGGTATCTTCGACGCGGAACGTAACGCCCCGGTGAACACGCTGCTCGACCGTGAGTCGCACCTGGCCGCCGGGCGCGGTGAACTTGACCGCGTTGGACAGCAGATTGACGAGGATCTGGGTCAACTTGGCGGGATCGCCGATCATCGGCGGCAGGTGCTCGTCGATCTCGCTGACGAACTCGATTTGCGCCCGGTCCGCCATGTCCTGCACGATCTTCGAGCCGAGTTCGACAACGTCGCCGATTTCGACCTGTTCTTCCGCCAATAGCAGCCGGTCGGCGTCGGCCTTGGCGACATCGAGAATGTCGGTGATGATCGCCAGCAGGTGACGGCCGCTGTCGCCGATAATGTTGGCGTACTCGACGTATTTTTCTTCGAGCGGTCCGAACATCCGGTCGCTCATCATGCCCGAAAAACCGATGATCGCGTTGAGCGGCGTCCGCAGCTCATGGCTCATATTGGCGAGAAACTCGGATTTTGCGCGATTGGCGGCTTCGGCGGCTTCCTTTGCCGCGATCAGCCTCTCCTGGTTGCGCCGGACCTCTTCGAGCGCGCGGCTCGCGCGCAGGATGTAGCGGACCCGGTGGTTGAGAACGAGCCAATTCAGCGGCTTTGGGATGAAATCCGTCGCGCCGGCGTCGTAAGCGTGGGCAATCGACGGGACATCATCAAGGCTGGTTGCGACAACGATCGGCACATAAGCGGATTCGGGGCGGGCGCGGAGGGCCCGGCACAGCTCGTAGCCATCCATGCGCGGCATCACGAGATCGACGAGCAACAGATCGGGGCGATGCTCCTCGTAGAGCCGGCAACCTTCCACGCCGTCTCGAGCCTCGATGACCGTAAAGCCATCGCGCTCCAGCGTTGCCCGCATCAGCGAGCACACGACGGGGTCGTCGTCGACGACGAGGATCGACGCGCTGGGGCTCAGCTTCGTCTCATCCATCAGCAGCTCCAAAGACCTCGCATGCGTCGATCGGACGGTCGCGGCGCCAATGGACCGGTAAGGCGCGGCCGCGAAGTCTTAAGCGAGTTGATGAATTTAGCGCTAAGAGGCCATGTCACGGCAGCTAGGCAGCCCTTTCTTCGGCTTTCAGCAGCCCATTCAGCTCGCCGGCCGCCGCCGCCACTTCCGCCTCGAGCTCGGCGAGAAGCGTTTCGGCGGGCAGGATTCCGTTATCTTTGGCCAGCGCTTCGATCTCTTCACAACATTGTGAAACACGACAACAGCAGCGGAGCGGAAGTTGCCGCGAACTGCGATACGACTTGTCCGAGCAACGAGGCTCCGTCATCGCCGGCAATCCGCCGGATCCTCTCGACCGCCTTCATGTCGAGTCGCATTGCGGGCGCGGTGGAAGCCGGCTGTTCCTGTTGACTCGGGCGGTTACCGGAAGGGACCGCGATCGCCGCGCTCGGGGTGAGCCACCGCCCGAGCAGGTCTGCGATCTGCAGCTCGTCATAAGGTTTGACGAGGAAATCGTCCATTCCGGCTTCGAGACAGCGCTCTCGGACTTCGGCTAGGGCATGGGCGGTCAATGCCACGATCGGGGTGCGCGGCCGGGAATATTCCTCATCACGCAATCCCCGCATGACCCGTTCAATGTCGCGTATGCGCCGCGTCGCGTCGAAGCCGTCCATGATCGGCATCTCGCAATCCATCAGGATCAAGTCGAAATTTTCCTGAGCGAAAAGCTGGACAGCGGAGCGGCCGTTCGCGGCGGTAACGACCGAACACCCCATTTGCTTCAGTATGCCGCTGGCGACGTCCTGGTTCACCGCGTTGTCTTCGACTACCAGAACGCGAGCGTCGAAAGCAATCGCCGACCGGCCCGGGCTCTTGCGCACGTAAAACGAAGCAATCCCATTTTCGCGCGAGCCGGAGGCGATCGACGCCAGGCAATCGAACAGCACCGAGGGCCGCGCCGGCTTTGCCAATAACGCGAAGGCGCCGAGGTTTTCCAGACTCGTGTCGGCAACCGATCCGTCGAGACCCATCAGCAGAATAACCTCGGGGCGGTCCCCTTGCTGCTCGATCCTGACTTTGCGCGCGAGCTTAACGCCGCCGCACGCCAAACCCTTGATGTCGATAATCAAGACATCGAACGGCCGCGCCGATGCCGACGCCTCTGCCAAGGCCGCCTCGGCCTCGGCCGGCGTCGCGCATAACAGGGCGTCGATGCGCCAACTCGCAAAATACCGCGACATGACTTCGGCGCTGACCGCGTTCGCATCGACCGCCAGGACGCGCAGCGGCCGCTCGATGGCGCGCCGGCGACTCGCGGATGCAAGCCCATCCGCCGACCGAACGAGACGGGTCGTGAACCAGAACCGTGAGCCGCGTCCGACCTCGCTCTCGACGTCGATATCGCCGCCCATCAGCGTGACGAGTTCCTTGACGATCGACAGCCCCAATCCGGTGCCGCCGCGCGACCGGGTCATTGAGGCGTCGACCTGATGGAAAGATTCAAAGATCCGCGCCCGCTGCTCGGGATCGATCCCGATCCCGGTATCCTTGACCGAGCAACACAGGGTTACATGCTTTTCCGTGGTGTCCGCGAGCGAGACTTCGACGAGGATCTCGCCGCGCTCGGTGAATTTGATCGCGTTACCGACCAGGTTGATCAGCACCTGTCGCAGCCGGGACGGGTCGCCGGTCAGGTGATGCGGCACGTCTTCGGCCACGAAATAGATGAATTCGATGCCCTTGCTGGTGCAGCGCTCACTGAATAGGTCGGTGATTTCGGCAATCAGCTCGCGCGGATCGAAATCCACCTCCGCCAACTCGAAATGCCCGGCTTCGATTTTCGACAGATCGAGAATGTCGTTGATGATGCCGAGCAGCGCCTGACCCGACCCGACGAGGTTGTGCACGAGCTGCGTCTGCCGGTCGTTGAGCGGTGTCGTCGCGAGCAGATTGGCTGTGCCGACGACGCCGTTCATCGGCGTGCGTATTTCGTGGCTCATCGTCGCCAGGAATTGCGATTTGGCGCGATTGGCGGCTTCGGCCTGCTGGCGAGCCTTGATCAATTCCTGTTCGGTGCGCTTGCGCTCGGCCACCTCGGCGGCAAGGCTCTGCGCCAGCTCGACCTGTCGCCCGGCAAAGGTCGCGACGAGCGCGATCGCCATGATCAGCACGATGAAGATCGTGATTAACGCCGCCAAGAACATCGGTGACGTTGCCATGTTGGCGAGCGGCGCATCGGGTACCGGGAAGAAGATCGCCGCCTGCATTGCCGTGTAATGCATGCCGGCGACAGCGAAGCCCATAAATGGCGCGGCAAGCGCGGTCGCGGCGACGCGCGAGGAAACCGAGCCATGGAAGCGGAAGCGAATGCCGAGCGAGATGAAGGCCAGGCCTACCGCGACCACGATCGACACGACCACGAGCCCCGGGTCGTAACGCAGCAATGCCTCGGGTTCCATTGCCGCCATGCCGGAATAATGCATCAAACCGATAGCGGCCCCCATCAGCACGCCGCCGACCGCCAAGCGCTTGAAGCCGGGATCGGTGCGCTGACTGATCGCGTGCAGCGCCACACCGCTTGCCAGGATACCGGGGATCATTGACAGCACGGTGCCAACCGGCGCGTAGGTCACACCGCAAGGCAGCGAGAAGGCAAGCATGCCGATGAAATGCATGCTCCAGATACCGCCACCCATCGCAATCGCGCCGGCACTCGCCCAGGCCCATTGGGCGACGCGCGAATTGGCCGCCACAATCCGCCCGGAGATGGACAGGGCGACGAAGGCTGCCAGCGTGGCAACAATGACCGAGAGCACGACCAAGCCGGCGTTGTAGGCGCCACCGAACGCCGCCGTCGGGTCGATCTGGTCGAAAACCGGAAAAAACCGCCAATCGAGGTACAGCATATGCGGCTCGCGATGTCGGACGTCCGCCGCAATCCTCGCAACTAATTGGTAAATACTTACTAAACGAAAGCTATTTACCGGCGGAGAGCGGGCGGGACAACGGGCCCCGACCAGACCCGTGGGACGGGTGAACTCTGGCCATTGCCGGAGGTAACCCGTTGTGCTCCCACAGCGAGCACCCCCAGCTCTCACTAGAGATCGGCGGCTATCGAGATACACCTCTTTTTAAGTGTTTCCGGTTATTAACCCTGAGACAAACCCAGCCAGGTATTGAGAACGGCCTATGCGTGTCCTGCTTGTGGAAGACGATGCGGTTACCGCAACAGTGATGCAGGGTTTTTTGCGAGAGGCCGGCTTTACCTGCGACTTGGCGGATTTGGGGGAAATCGGTCTGACTCTGGTCGAGTCTTATCGCGATTACGACGTCATTGTCCTTGATCTGGTGCTCCCTGATGTCATGGGTTACGACGTCATCCGTTCGTTGCGCGCCGCCGGTGTCGAAACCCCGATCCTGATCGTGTCGGGTCTGGCAGAAGCGTCGGAAATGGGGCTGGGGCTCGGCGCGAATGATTTTTTGCCGAAGCCGTTTCAGGAAGGCGAGCTAATCTCGCGCATCAGGAGCGTTGCCCAGCAGAACCCGCATTGATCACGTGACCCGCTATTCGAGCGGCGGCAGCCGCGGATGGTGTAATGAGCGCGGCAGGATCCCGCGGGTACGCGGGTCTTCGAAGCGTAGCGGTCGCCGGGCGTAAACCTCGAACCCGCCCTGCTGGTAGTAGCCGAGGGCTCGCGGATGATCGAAGGTTCGGGTGTGCACCCAGAGCCGATCGATCGGCCGAGTCCACGCGCGGTCGATTGCCGCCTGCAGCAGAAACGGGCCGAGCCGCCTCCCGATGAATTGCGGGATCAGCCCGAAATAGGCCAACTCGGTCTCGCGCGGATCAGCCGCATCGAGCTCGAAGTAGCCGGCCGGAACGCCGCCGACATACAGAACGAAAATCTCGGTGGTGTCCTTGGCGATCTGGGCAGCCAGGGTCTCGTCGTCGAACAGCCGTCGCTCGTACCACAGCCACGGCGTCCCGACCGTCTCATAGAGGTAGCGGTAGAACGAGACGGTGCAGTTCTCCGCCCTGATCAGGGCCAGCTTGGCGTGTGGCGCCGGTATGCGCGGTAGCGCTGGACGCGCCCGCATCTCGAGATAGGTGATGACGTCGTCGAGCTGGGCCATCGCGCCAGGTCAGCGTAACGGCTTTGCCGGGCCGGTCTCGATCGGCGTGTCGCCGGGCAGACCCCATTCCGACCACGATCCGTCATAGACTGCCGCGCCGGGGTGGCCGATCAGATGGGCAGCGAACGCGACCGCGCAGGCCGTGACCCCCGAACCGCAGCTGGTCACGATCGGAGCGTCGAGACTAACCCCAGCCTCATCGAATAGCCGACGCAATTCCCCGGCGCTCTTCAGCTGCTTGGTCTGCGGATCCGTGACCCGGTCGAAGGGCAGGTTGCGGCTGCCGGGGATATGGCCGCGGCGCCGCCCCGGCCAGGTTTCCTCGGCGGCACCCTCGAAGCGACCGGCGGAGCGGGCGTCGACGACCTGCTCGCGGGCCGCGGCGATGTTGGCGCGGATTGCCTGCTTGTCGCGCACCAGCTCGGGCCGGAAACGCGGAAGAAACCGGCGCGATGGGATCGCCGGCGGAGCGATTTCAAGCGGCCGACCTTCGGTCCGCCATTTCGGCAGCCCGCCATCGAGCAGCGCGACATTGTCGTGGCCGTAGAGGCGCAGCATCCACCAGGCGCGCCCGGCCGAGGACAGTCCGGCGGTATCGTAGACGATCACGCGGTCGTCATTGCCGATGCCGCGCTCCGCCATCTTTTGGGCGAAGCGCTCGGGTGATGGGGTCATGTGCGGCAGACTGGTGCCGGGCTGCGCGACATCGTCGATGTCGAAGAACACCGCGCCGGGGATATGGCCGCGCTCGTAATCCTCGCGCGTGGTCGGGGTGATGCCGGGCTGCTTGTAAGAGGCGTCGAGCACTCGGACATGCGGATCGTCGAGATGGGCCGCGAGCCATTCGGTGCTGACCAACGCCTCGGGATGAGTGTAAGGCATCGCGCTACTCCGCAAAGGCGATGTTGATGCGACGGTTCTGCCGGCCCTTGTTCTCGATCTTGCCGATCACGACCGGGCCGATCTCGGCGGTGTTGCGGATGTGGGTACCGCCGCAGGGCTGCAAATCGATTATCGCATCGGGGCGGGCGACCTCCATCAGCCGCACCCGGCCGGCGCCGGCCGGCGGCTTGACTGACATTGTGCGCACCAGTTCCGGACGGGCCTCCAGCTCCTCGTCCGTGATCCAGCGCGGGGCGACTTCATGGCCAGCGGCGATCAGCCCATTGAGCTGCGCGGCAATCGCTTCCTTGTCCAGGCTCGACCCGGGCACATCGAAATCGAGCCGGCCGCGCCCGTCGGACACCTGTCCGCCGGTCACCGCTCCCGGCACGACCGCGCAGAGCAGGTGCAGGCAGCTGTGCATGCGCATCAGCCGATAGCGGCGCTCCCAATCGAGCTCGGCGGTAAGCTCCATTCCGGGGGATAGAAATGGGGTACCGGCAGCGGGGACATGGATCACCTCGTTCGCCAGCTCTCCTTTGACTGTGTCGATGATCGCGATCGTCTCGCCCGAAGCGAGGCGCAAAACGCCGATATCACCGGGCTGGCCTCCGCCGGTCGGGTAGAACACGGTGCGGTCGAGCCGGATCCCGCGCTCGTCGGCGGCGATAACCCGAGCAGCGCAGCTTCGGGCGTAAGCGTCGTCGCGGAAGATCAGTTCAGTCATTCCAGTCCATCCGTTCCGCCAACCTTCCCGTCAGTAGATCCCGGCGAAGGCCGGGATCCATTTGGCTGCGCCCGTGCCGGTTCGGGATGGGTCCCGGTCGTCGCCGGGATCTAAGTTTTGTTGCCGCCGCGTCATTGGTCGAGCCAGGGCGGGGTCGGCAGGTTCTTCTCCTTGAGAAAAGCCGGGTTGAACAGCTTCGACTGATAGCGGGTGCCGGAATCGGCGAGGATCGTCACGATCGTCTTGCCCGGGCCCAATTCCTTCGCGAGACGGATCGCGCCGGCGATATTGATCCCGGTCGAGCCGCCGAGGATCAGCCCTTCCTCGGGCACCAGATCGAACAGGATAGGCAGCGCCTCCTGGTCCGGAATCCGGTATTGCCCGTCTGGCGCGAAGCCCTCGAGGTTGCCGGTCTCGCGATTGTTGCCGATGCCCTCGGTGATTGAATTGCCCTCCGGCTTGAATTCGTGGCGGGCATACCAGCTGTAGATCCCTGAGCCCATTGGGTCGGACAGGTAGATCTTGACCTCGGGGTTGCGCTGTTTCAGCGCGATGCCCACGCCGGACAGCGTCCCGCCGGTTCCGACCGAGCAGACAAAGCCGTCGACCTTGCCTTCGGTCTGCCGCCAGATCTCCGGGCCCGTGGTCTCGTAATGGCCGCGCCGGTTGGCGAGGTTGTCGAACTGATTGGCCCAGATCGCGCCATTGGGCGCGGTGGCGGCGATCTCCTCCGCGAGCCGGCCGGAATATTTCGTGTAATGCATCGGGTTAGCGAGAGGTACCGCGGGAACCAGCCGCAGATCCGCGCCGCAGAGCGTCAGCATGTCCTTTTTTTCCTGGCTCTGCGTCTCGGGCATCACGATGACGGTCTTATAGCCGCGGGCGTTGCCGACGAGCGCCAAGCCGATGCCGGTGTTGCCGGCGGTGCCCTCGACGATGACGCCGCCGGGTTTCAGCAGACCACGCTCCTCGGCATCCTTGATGATGTAGAGCGCGGCGCGGTCCTTGACCGAGCCGCCCGGGTTCAGGAACTCGGCTTTGCCGAGAATTGTGCAGCCCGTCATCTCCGAGGCGCGGCGCAGCTTGATCAGCGGCGTGTTGCCGACCGTGCCGATAAATCCGTCGCGTGTGTCCATGATTCGTCTCCGAACCGCGTGCGCCAACTCTCTTGATGCTCAGATACTATCGGACCGAGAGCACCGCCGGGCAAGGGAGGCGAGGCGGCTTTTCCCGGCACCGACCTTGGCTTAGAACTCGGCTTGATGGGAAGCGAAGGACATTGACGGGATGACCGAGGCGCAGGCGAGCGAGCTGTTCCCGATGGCCGAGATGCCGGCCTCGAATTTCTTCCGTTCGACCGGGCTCTGGCCGTCGCAGCTGTTGCGCGCCGCGATCAACCAGGGCCATGAGATCCAGTCGGCGGTGCCGATCGGCGACGATCAGATCCAGCCGTCGAGCCTCGATCTGCGGCTTGGCGAAGTCGCCTACCGGGTGCGGGCGAGCTTTCTGCCGGGGCCGGCGGCCAGCGTGCATGACAAGCTCGAACGGTTGTCGATGCACCAGATCGACCTGACTCAGGGCGCGGTGCTTGAAAAGGATTGCGTCTATATCGTGCCTCTGCTCGAGCATCTCGCACTGAAAAAGCGCGTGTCGGCCCTCGCCAACCCGAAGAGCTCGATTGGGCGGCTTGATGTGTTCGCCCGCGTCATTACCGACCAGGGCACCGAGTTCGACCGCATCCGCGAAGGCTACCGCGGACCGCTTTACGCCGAGATCAGCCCGCGCTCGTTCAGCATTCTGGCGCGCACCGGCTCGCGGCTGGTGCAGTTGCGCATCCGGCGAGGATCGCCCTTGTTCCGCGACACCGCGCTGCGCCGGTTGCATGCCGAGGTCGGGCTGGTCGAGACCCCGGCCGGCGGCATGCCGGCGCCGGAGACGATCCGCAACGGGCTGGCTTTCACCGTCGATGTGTCGGGCGAAGCGGCCGACGGGATCGCCGGCTGGAAGGCGCGGCGCCATACCGATGTCATCGATGTCGACAAGATCGGGCATTACGATCCCGCCGATTTCTGGGAGCCGGTGCATGTCCATCGCGGCCGCGGCGGGCCTGGCGGGGTTGTGCTAGACCCCTACGATTTCTACATCCTCGCCTCGCGCGAGGCGGTCGTCGTGCCGCCCGATTTCGCCGCCGAGATGCTGCCCTACCACACCTTCGTCGGCGAATTCCGGGTGCATTACGCCGGCTTCTTCGATCCCGGCTTCGGCTCGGTCGAGGCCGGCGGCAGCGGCAGCCGCGCCGTCCTCGAAGTGCGCGCGCATGAGGTGCCGTTCCTGGTCGAGCACGGCCAGGCGCTCGGCCGCCTGATGTACGAGCCGCTGATCGCCCGGCCCGACCGGCTCTATGGCGGCGCGATCGGTTCGTCCTATCAGCGTCAGGGCCTGGCGCTGTCGAAGCACTTCAAGCGATATCAGGCCAAAATCAGGTGAATCGGCATTTGAGCGGCGTCCTGCGGGGATCGCATTGCAAGCTTTTGCCTCGGTCGCGTTTCACGGCGACTCAGATAAGAACAAAAACAGAACTATTCAAGACGTGCGAAACGGTTTCTAGCCGCTGAGCCACTCGCGACGGAGGCAGTCGCGGTGGCGTAACAGCCAGTAGCAGCCGATCAGCGTGTGCCCCGTCTCGATCTGACCGGCTTCGACCATCGCCTCCAGCTCCGGCACCGTTTTGACGACGACGCGGATGTCTTCGTGCTCCTCGGGAAGGCCATGGATCCCGGCGGCGCCACATGAATCGACCCGGCCGCAGAACAGCATCACGGCTTCGTCGGAATCGCCGGGGGACGGCATATAGCGCTGGATCGGGATCAACTCGCCGATCGGCTCGATCCCCGCTTCCTCCCGGCTTTCGCGCCGCGCCACCGTCTCGTAGCTCTCATCCTTGTCGACCAGTCCGGCGACCGGTTCGATCTGCCACGGCGAGAGCCCGGCATAGAGGGCCGGCAGCCGAAACTGCTCGACTAGAACGACGCTGTCGCGATCGGGGTCGTAAAGCATGATCGCTACTGCGTCGCCGCGGCGCAGCACGTCATAGAACCGCTCGCCGCTCCACTCGCCGGAAAACAGGCGATGGCGAAAGCGCACGACATCGACGCGCAGAAATCGCGAGAACGGAGTGTCCGCGCCATCGATACGCGCATCGGGATGCGACGGCAGGGCGGTGGGGCCGCTTGAGGAACTCATAGAAGCTCCCGAAAATCAGGTGAGGATCGGCCCATCGAGAACGGCGTCGGGCGAGGCGTTGTCGATCTCGATGACCCAGAGGTCCGGGTCGCGGCCGCGCTGGCGGGCGATATAGGAATCAGCTTCATCTTCCGGCACCGGCTCGGGGCCGGTCGCCCGCATCCATACCAGCGTGCCATCCGGCCGACGGGTCTGCGACAGCACGGCGCAGCCGGCATCGCGGCCGTTCAGCTTCAACAGCACCGCGCCGGCGTCATTGTCGCCGCGCGCCACCACGGCAACCCCGATCGCGGCGATATCGCAGCGGCGGATCAGCGCCTTGACCCAGATGCCGCTCTTGAGCCGCGCCTCCATGCGGTATTGCTCGGCTGCGCTTTAGGAGCGCGACAGCTCTTCGATGCCGGCGACATCGGCATCGCGATGGATCGCGATCAGCTTGCGGTCATCGAGCAGCACGTAGGTCGTGCCGCCCTCGCCGCAGCCGAGCTCGGCCACCGGATAATCGGGGCGCACCAGCAACAGGGTGAGCCGGCTGCGCAGATCAGGCTGCGCCGGCGCCAGCGCGATCAGCTCCTGACGGCTGCGGCGGGCGTAGGCAAAGCGGAACCGGCCGGAACAGGTTTCCGGGCTCAGCGCGGTCGATGGTCCGCCGGCCGGCTGCTGCACGACGGTATTGTCGCGGAACGAGATCTGGTGGCGCTCGGCGCCGTTCCAGGCGCCGGCGAACGGGCTCTGCGGCCCGGGCGCAGCGCAAGCCGCGGGCAGGGCCGCGACCAGGACCAGGACGACAAATCGGCAGCGCGGAAATGATCTCACGGCAGATCTCGGCAGTATCAAGCATGCCAAGTATCACGATCTCGCGCAGACGAGCAAACCGGCTGGTTTGGGAAGCGAGTGGGACCGATCACAGCCGCTCGAGCGCGCCGGTGAGCCAGAGCTGGCGGGCGAGGGCACGCTGGATCTTGCCGCTGGTCGTCTTCGGCAGCGCGCCCGGCCGCAGCAACGCGATCTCGTGGGGCACGATGTCGAGCTCGAGGACGATGGCCTCGCGGATGCGACCGATCAGCTGCGCGGAAACGATACGGTGCCGCTCGGTGCGCTCGATCTCCTGTACGACGATCAGCTGCTCGCCTTTTGCCTCATCGAGAATCGTGAATGCCGCGCCTCCATGGCGGCGCAAGGCGGGGTGGCTGTCCTGAACGGTGTCCTCGATATCCTGCGGGTAGTGGTTGGCGCCGCGGATAATAATGACGTCCTTGATCCGGCCGGTGATGAACAGCTCTCCGGTGTCGTCGAAAAAGCCGAGATCTCCGGTCCGCAGCCATCTGCGATCCGCCTCGCCGGCGATACGGGCGCGGAAGATCACCTCGGTCGCTTCCGGATTTTGCCAATAGCCCTGCGCCACATTGGGTCCCGAAACCCAGATCTCCCCGACCCGGTTCTGGCAGAGCCGCACCGTCGTCTCGGGATCGACGATCGCGACTTCCTCGCCGACCAGCGTAGGGCGACAACCGACCGCGGGCTGCGCGTCAGCTTTCTCGCGCGGTGACACGGCTTCGTGGCGGCGGGCCACATCGTCTGCGGGTCGAAGCCGTACGAGCGAAAGGTCTCGGTGAAGCGCTCGATCGTCTGGGCCCGCACCGGCTCGGCGCCTGCAGCCGCGAGCTTCCAACACGATAGATCGAGGCCGGCGAGTTGCTCGGGTCTATGCCGGTCGACACAGAGGTCGAAGCCGAAATTGGGTCCGCCGGCCACCTGGGCGCGGTAATCGTGGATCGCCCGCAGCCACAGATAGGGACGCTGCAGGAATGCCATCGGCGAGATCAGCACGCATAGCGCGCCGACATAAAGCGCCTGCAGCGCGTTCAGGATCAGCCCCATGTCGTGATAGAGGGGCACCCAGCTAACATGGGTCGACGCACGCGTGTTGCCGCAGGCGATCCGGATCATCTCGAGATTGGCGAGCAAATTGCCATGGCTGACCATCACCCCCTTGGGCGCCGAGGTCGATCCGGAGGTGTATTGCAGAAACGCGATGTCATTGCGCTGGGCCTGCGGCTGAGCGAGATCGGCTGCACCGATCGCGCCCGTCTGCGCGTCAACAGCAAGCCATTCGAGGTCGGCGTGTTGAAACCGGCCGACGAGATCGCCGCGCACGCCGGATAGAAGCTCGGCGGTAGTCAACGCCAGCCGAGGGGTGCAATCCGCCAGGATGTTGACGCTCGCATCACGCGCGCTTTGCCGACGCGGCACCATCAACGGCACGCCAATAATCCCGGCGTAGAGGCAGCCGAAGAACGCGACGAGACACTCGATACCCATCGGGAACAGCAGCAGCGCGCGTGAACCGGGAACAGCACGATCTGCAAGCCGACGAGCGAGCGCGACGGCGCGGCGGTCGAGTTCCGCGAAGGTGATCACGGCGTCTTCACGGCCGCGGTCCGACAGCGCGACATAGGCGCGGTCGTCCGGCTGGACCGCGGCGCGATGGCGGAGCAGCGCGCTCAGCGATGGCAGCGCAGCGACAACGGAGAGGTCGGGATCAGCCACCAGTGGCATCCGCCACTCCGTCTTGGCCGTCGGCGATGAAATGCGCCAGCGCCGAGATGGTCGGATATTCGAATACCAGCTCCGGCCTCAGCTCGGTACCGAGCCATTCCTCGAGCTCGACAGTGAAATAGACCGATGTCGCCGAATCGAGCCCGAGCTCAGCAAAGCTCGCATCGGGCCCGATTGCAATCGACGGGTTGTCGACCGTCTTCTTCAGATAGGCGATGCACCAGTCGCGAATATCCGATTCGGTGAGGTTGGCCGGCGGCAAACAATTCTCCTGACCAAGGACGCTCGGCGGCGGATGCGCGTTCGCTCGCGCGGCAGGTGGTGGAAACCAGGGATTGTGCCGCCAAGGACCGCGCGATACTGCTTATATTGCGCTGATGCCGCAGCGGACGCTACAGTCGAGCCGGAGCGGGGTCAAGTTACGGCCGCGCGCCGGAAGTTCACGGACCGAGCCGCTGGTTGGATTGCCGGAATGGTGTCGATGATGGCCGATCTGGCCGGCGCGGCGGCCGCACAGCCCGGCCCCGCGGCCGAGCTGGGCGCGGCGGTGCGCGAGCGTTGGTCCTTGCTGGCGCGGCTCGAGAATGCGGCGATCGGGGTGCGTCAGGCGGACGGTTCGATGCGGGTCCGCCGCAACGACCCGGCTGGCTGCATCCTGTACGGTCCCTACCTGCATCTGCCGGTGGGCACGTATCGGCTGAGCTTCCGCTGCGAGGTTGGCACGGTGCGCATGGCGGCCCAGCCGGTGCTCGGGGTCGAGGTCATCGTGCTGAACCGGTTTCAGAGGGCCTGGCGCGATTTCACCGCCGCCGAGCTGCACTCGGGCGGCGCATCGCTGATCTTCGAGGTGCCGCCCGAACACAGCATCGACAGCGAAGACGCCGGCCGGTTCGAATTTCGCTTTTTTCACTTCGCCAATGCCGCTCTGGCGATCACCGGGGTTGAGCTGGAGCGGGTCACAGACGAGGTCGCAGGTGTCGCCGCGCCGCGGCAATGGCGGATGCTCGGCCGCTTACAGAAAAGCTGGATCGGCTGGCGAGACCGCGATGGTGCCGTTTCCGTGCGCTACATGCCCATCGGATGCCTGCTGTACGGCGGCTGGCCCTATCTGCGGTTGGCGCGCGGCCATTACCGGCTGAGCGTGCGGGCGGCTTGCGGCAAGCTGCGTGCCGCCCGCAAACCGGTGCTGCGGATCGAGATTTTCGCATCCGGCCGATGGCGTAACACGAGCCTGCTGAAAACGCTGTCGCGCTTTCCCGAAGCGAGCGGTGTTCCGCAAGTACGGCGGGATTTCACCGCCGACGACATCGCGGTCGGCGCGGTGTCGGTCGATTTTGCGGTACCGACGGATCTCGCGCTCGAAACCGGCGCCGATGCGCCGTTCGAACTGCGTCTCCATCATTTCGGCAAGGCGGCATTGCGGATCGCATCCGTCGATCTGATCAAGCTCAGCGCCGACGAAGCGCCTGCGCCGGTCCTGCCGATGCCGGCGTTGCGCCCCTTGGGCCGCCGCCGGGTCGTCATCGTCGGCAATTGCCAGTCGGAAACGCTGCGTCAGGGCTTTGCGCGGCTCGAGGCACTGAACCGGCGTTTCGAAGCCAAATATCATTTCGTGCAATTGCAGCAGAACCAGCGCGACTTCGTCGCCAGAGACCTCGAGCAATGCGACATCCTACTGGTTCAGGATGTGCGCCATTGGGACGCCTTTCCGCTGCGCGATTGCGTATCGCCGACGGCCGAGATCATCAAATTTCCGCTGGTGCGGTTTGCGTCGTTATGGCCGTTCGATGGCTGGAACGGCCCTAATGACCGCGCGGCGCACGATCAGGAAGCGCCGAACCTGACGTTTCCCTATCTCGATGGCCTGCTCGGGCGCCTGCGCAAGGAAATTCCGGACAAGGAAGCGCGGTTCCACGCTTATCGCACGCTCGAATGGCCGGGCATCGTCAATTATCGCCGGCTGCATCAACTGGAGGAACGCCGGCTGACCGCGACCGATAGGCAGTACGACATAACGATCGGCGATTTCATTCTGACCAATTTCCAAAGACGGCGGGTGTTCCACACGACAGTCCGGCCGAATTGGCAGGTGTTCAGCCTATTGATGCAATATGTCGCCAAATGCCTGTCGGTGACCGATCCGGTGTCATTGAACGAAGGCGTCGACGTCATGCTGCGCGAGCCGCAGGTTCCGGTTCACCCGAAGGTGGCGCGCGATCTTGGAGTCCGGTGGGCCGACGAGAGGACGCGCTATCTCGTGCACGGCCGCGAGGTGAGATGGCAGAATTACATCCGCAGCTACATCGAACATTACGGATAATACGGTGAACCTGCGCGATCGCATCGGCGTCGATATCGGCAGCAAATTGCCGCTCGAGGAGGCCGTCGAATGGGCGGCGCGGCATCGGGTGCGGTTCATCGATGTACAGCTCGATACCGGCGCCAACGCGCTCAGCACGATCGACGAGGCACGTGCCACGACGGCGCGCGCCGCCTGCCACAAGCGCGATATACGCCTCGGCTTGCATACGGCCTCGGCCGTCAATGTCGCGGAATACGCGCCTCATGTCGGCGATGCCGTCGAGCGATATCTCAAGGCGTATGTCGATGCCGCGGTGAAGCTTGGTGCCGGCTGGATCGTCATGCATGCCGGGTTCCACTTCACCTCCGACAAGGAACAGCGGATGCTGGCCGGGCGCGAGCGGCTGCAGAGGGTCGCCGATTACGCCGAACGGAACGGCGCGCTGATCCTGCTCGAAAACCTGAACAAGGAACCGGAGCAGGCCGAGGTGCACTATCTCGCGCACACGGTCGAGGAATGGCGGTTTTATTTCGATGCGATCCTTGTCGAGGCGCTCGACATGGACCGGGTCGAGGAGGTGCGGCTCGCCGACTGCTTCCGCAACGGCCACGAGGTGCACCTGCCGCCGGGCAAGGGCAACCTCGATTTCGGCGACATGTTCCGCAGCATTGAAGGGAACGGCTTTCGCGGCCACTACATGAACGCGTTCGGCTCGCTCGACGACATGCTCCAGGGGCGCGACGAACTCGTACGGATAGCCGCGACGGCCGGCATCGCGTAACTACGGACGCGGCTCGACATCGAGCCTTACGGCGATGCCTTCGAGCTCGGCCTTCGGCGCGGCGTAACGGCGCAGAACCAGCGGGTCGTGGCCGGGAATGACGTGCGCCGGCGAACTCGCGAGGCGCTTTACGGTCGCGAAGCCTTCGAGCATGTCGCCGACATTGTAGACCATCGCATAGGCGCGCATCTGCTCGAAATTGGCGTAGAATGCGATGCGTCGGCGGCGAGCACGACCCAACCGCGCTGTGTCTTGACGCGCATTACCTGCAGCCCGTCGGTGTGGCCGCCGACATGATGCACGGTGATGCCGGGGGCGATCTCGCCAGTGCCGTCGTGAAACTGTACCCGGCCCGCGAATAGGCGCCCAACCATCGCGCTGACATCGTCCTCCTCGAATGAGCGGCGCAGCTGCGGGTGGCACATGCAGCGTCCGGTACAGAACGCCATCTCGCGATCCTGCAGATGATAGGTGGCGTTCGGGAACAGGTCGCGGTTGCCGGCATGGTCGTAATGCATGTGGCTGATGATTACGTCGCCGACGGTCGCCGGATCGACCCCGATCGCGAGCAGCCCGTCGCGTGGCGCTCGCAGGAATTCCCGCTTGCGCTTTTTCGCCATTGCCTCGTCGAAGCCGGTATCGAGGATCAGGGTGCGGTTCTCGCCGACGATCGCCCAGACGAAATAATCGAGCGGCATCGGGCTGTCGTCATGCGGGTCCGCCGCGAGAAAACTCTCGCGCGCGAGGCGGTGGTGGTGGGCATAGCGCACGGCATAGATTTCGTAGGTGTCGGCGGTCATCGCGCTCTCCTGACGGGCATTGCCGCGCTTATAGGCCGGCCGAGGAGAGCCTGTCAGCCGGAACCCTAATCCCCCGACATCATCAGCCTGTCGGTGACCGGCAGGGTGATACGGTGCGGCGCGAAACGGCCGCCGAGTGCCAGGATCTTGTTCATGATGCCGGCGATCGCGACACGCCGGCCGGCGGCGAGGGCGCGATAGCCGATCCGCGCGACATCCCCGGCGCGCATCATGTGCCGCAGCCGCCGCGCCATAATGGAGTGGTCGGCGCCGGCGATCTTGAAGAACTCGGTATCGGTCGCGCCCGGGCACAGCACGGTGACGCCGACGCCGGTGCCGCGCAATTCATAGGCGAGCGCCTCGCCGAGGCTCGACACGAAGGCTTTGCTAGCGAAGTACACCGCCATGCGCGGCCCGGGCTGAAACCCCGCAACGGACGAAACCAGCATGATGCGGCCCCGCCCGCGCGCCACCATGCCGGGCGCGATCAAGCGCGTCAGCTCGGTCAACGCGATGATGTTGACCTGCAGGATTTCGCTGATGCGGCCGAAATCCATGCGGTCGAAGCGGCCAAGCGCGCCTAGGCCGGCATTGTTGATCAGCACGTCGATCTTGAGACTACGGCTGCCGATATCATGTGCGAGCGCGGCGGCGGCGGCCGGTTTCGACAGATCGGCGGCGATCACCGTCACCGCGGCCCCGAGGCTACGTAGCTCGGCGGCGAGCGCTTCCATCGCCGCGACGCGGCGGGCCGTCAGCACGAGATCGTGACCATGCCGGGCCAATTCGCGCGCCAATCCGGCGCCGATGCCGCTGGAGGCGCCGGTCACCAGCGCCAGAGGACGGTTGCTGTTGTCCATGATGGTTCCTTTGGGATCGTTCCTTTGGCAGGCCCAACGGCAGCGCGATCGGGAACCGAGTTTCGCTCGCAACCGTTGAACGGCCGGTCGGGCGGTCTCCCGGCCGAACCGATAGAGGCGGACGATGAACAGGCTTTGGATCGCGGCTATGATAATGGCTTTCGCGAGCATCGGCATTGCCGAAGCCGCGGGCCCGGCGGAGCGGGTGGAGCCGGCTCAGCCGCGCGTGCTCGCCGATACGGTCAAGCCGGGCCAGTGGGAATTCACCTCGCAAATGCAGATGCCGGGCGGGACGCAGATGCCGCCAGGGATGCAGATGCCGTCCGGCACGACAATGCCGCCGGGAGCCGGGATGAGATCGAGTTATCAGGCGTGCATCGATTCGGACAAGGCGGTGCCGAGCGACCCGCGTGGCCAGTGCAAGATCGACAATGTACGGCGCAACGGCGCGACGGTCAGCTGGACCGGGACCTGCACGACCGGGCAAGGCGCGGTCCGCTCCGAAGGCGTGGCGCGCTATTCCGGCGACAGGATGGAAGGCAATCTGACGACGCATGTGCCGGGCGCCAACGGGCAGGTGATGAACACGACCCAGCACATCACCGGCCGTTATCTTGGGGCCTGCGCGCGTTAGTATTTACTCAGCAGCGCGGGCCGGCGCGGCGGCGCAATGCCGGCGCAGCGCGGCGATCAGCGCGTCGGTTTCGGCCTCGCTAGTATCGAAGCGGCAGACGAAGCGGGCGAGGGTGGCGCTGCGGCGGTAGAACTGAAACCCGTCGCGCTCGAGCGCATCCATCGCCGCTGACGGCAATTCGAGAAAGAGCTCGTTGACCTCGACCGGCGCGACGAGCCGCAAGCCAGGCAGGCCTGCGATGCCGGTCGCGATGCGTGCGGCGGCCGTGTTTGAGGCAGCGGCGAGGTTCAGCCACAGCCCGTTTTCGATGTAGGCCATCAGCTGTGCCGACGCGAAACGCATCTTCGACCAGACCTGGCCGGCGCGGCGCAGTTGCACCGCGAGCCCGTCGGCTAGTTCCAGGTTGAAGACGACGATCGCGTCGCACA
>VAZR01000381.1 GCA_005888515.1 Alphaproteobacteria bacterium
CACCGCGTTTACAAGAATTACGACCCGCGCGCCCATGTGCTGCGCGAGAGCTGTCACGAGGTGCTCGACGAGCTCGGCATCAAAGACGAGCCGCTGTTGGATTTGGCGATGGAGCTCGAAAAGATCGCGCTGAACGACGAATACTTCATCACGCGGAAGTTGTACCCGAACGTCGATTTCTATTCCGGCATCATCTACAAGGCGATGGGCTTTCCGACCGCGATGTTCACAGTGCTGTTCGCGGTTGCGCGCACCGTCGGCTGGATCGCGCAATGGACCGAGATGATCGAGGACCCCGACATGAAAATCGGTCGGCCGCGCCAACTGTTCACCGGCGCGCCGGAACGCCACTACGTCCCGATCGACCAGCGCCGCTAGTCGCGCAATTCCCTGTCCCGCGCGGGGCGCGGGAGAGGATCAGGTCTAGCCGGTGGCTCAGGGCCGCTGGATCAGCTCGATCCGGTAGCCGTCCGGGTCCTCGATAAAGGCGATCACCGAGCCGCCATGCGCCATCGGACCGGCCGGGCGGGGGATCTTGACGCCAGCGGCGGCAAGCTGCTCGCAAGCCTTGTAGACATCCGGCACGCTCACCGCGAGATGGCCGAAGCCGGAGCCGAGCGAATAAGGCTCGGCCTGCTCCCAATTATGGGTCAGCTCGATGACCGTGCTGTCGTTCTCGTCGCCGTAGCCGACAAAAGCCAGCGTGAACTTTCCGGTCGGATAGTCGCGCTTGCGCAGCAGCTTCATGCCGAGCTGCTCGGTGTAGAAGCGCAGCGATTTGTCGAGATCCTTGACCCGGAGCATCGTGTGCAGAAAGCGGGACTTGCCGGCCTCGGCCGCCTGGCCGCGCATCGTTGCCGTATCGGTTATCGACATCGGGGATCTACTCCTCTGTTTGCCTGACCGGCTCGCCGCGCTGCCGCGCCGCAATGATGGCGAGGATCCGGTCGGCGGCGTTTCGACTCGGCGACAGATTGCCGGACCCGAGCCGCCGCATCACCTCATCATAGCCTTCGTGATGCGCGCTGCGAACCCGTTCGTCCCGGACCAGCTCGGCCGCTGCGGCGGCGAGCCGCTGCGGCGTGCAATCCGCACCTAACAATTCGGGTACGAGCGTCCGGCCCAGGATCAGGTTGATCAGATTGACTTGGCGCACCTTTAGGACCCGATGGAGCAACGCCTCGGTCAGCGGGTTCAGGCGATAGGCGATGACCATCGGCAGCCGCGCCAGGGCAAGTTCGAGCGCCACCGTGCCCGAGGCGGCCATCGCCGCGCGGCTGGCTGCAAAGGCGTCATATTTTGCCGCGGCGCCGCGCAACACGATTGGACGGCCCGGCCAATCGGCTACCCCTGCCGTGACCACGGCAGCCACATTCTCGACCGTCGGCACGGCGGCGCGGAACGGCCCGATTATTGTTTGGAGTTGCCGCAACGCCGCACCGAAGATCGGCAATAGCCGCCGCACCTCACCATTGCGGCTCCCCGGCAGCACGGTCAGCACCAATTCCTGATCGGCGATGCCGTGCGTCGCGCGAAACCGCGCCCCGTCACCGCAATCGGCACCGCTCTCGATAACCGGGTGCCCGACATAAGTACAGGCGAGGCCGACCCGCTCGAAATAGGGAGGTTCAAACGGCAATAAGGTCAGCAGGTGGTCGTACCAGCGAGCCATCCGCCGGGCCCGGCCGGCGCGCCAGGCCCACACCATGGGCGCCACATAATGAATGAGCGGCAGCCGCTCGCCGGCTTGTCGCAGCCGATGAGCGATGCGCCAGCTGAACCCCGAGCTGTCGATCGTCACGACGGCGTCGGGCCGCAATTCGCGGACCTTCCGCGCGGTCTCGCGCACCCGCCGCAGGATCAGCGGCGCCCGCGGCAACACTTCGGCCACTCCGGCAACCGCCAAATCAGACAGCGGAACAAGGCTTGTCAGCCCCTGCTCCGCCATGCGTTCGCCACCGATCCCGGCGATCCGCAGCCCGCCGCTGGAACGCTCACGCAATGCCGCGATCAGCGCTCCGCCGAGGGCGTCCCCCGACGGCTCGCCGGCGATTACGAAGATGAACGGTGCGGAGTCACCGCGTCCTGTCATGGTCCTTTGGTCATGACACGGCGATGCCGACTACGAACAGCCCCGCCAGATCGGCGGCGCGAACGACCTCGGCGCGATCAACGACGATCGTCATACCGGCCTCCCCCGCGATTCCCTGCAAGCCCGCGGCGGCCGCGAGTATCACCGTCTGAGGCCCAATCGTCGGCCGATCGACGCGATGCTCCTGGCCCGGCTTCGCCGCCTTGACCAACACCCCGCCCGGACCCTCACGGCGCAATCCGGCACAGCGCCGCAATAACCCATCGGTGCCTTCCGCCGCTTCGACGCCGAGCACCAGT
>VAZR01000382.1 GCA_005888515.1 Alphaproteobacteria bacterium
TGCCCATCGCGAGCTTCGCGCTAAAGCGTTGTTCTTCGTTTGCCCGCTTCGCGGCGGATCTCGCCGCTGCCGCGCTGAACCCCGCCCCGCCGTGGCCGTTTGCCGGTTAAGGCATTTCAGGAGAACCGCGATGGCCAAATGCGATGTCTGCGGCAACGATTACGACAAGGCGTTCCAGGTCACCAAGGCCGGCCGCACGATGACCTTCGACAGCTTCGAATGCGCGATCCAGGCGATGGCGCCCACCTGCGCCCATTGCGGCTGCAAGATCGTCGGCCACGGCGTGGAAGCCGGCGGCAAGATATTTTGCTGTGCCCATTGCGCCCAGCACCAAGGTGGCCTCCGCGACCGCGCCGCCTGATGCAATGAGCCCCTCTCCCGCACCCGCGGGAGAGAGAGATGGCGACTGCGCCGCAAATAAGCCCCGTAGGGCGGAAGAGCGAAGCGTATTCCGCCGTCTGTCGGCCGGCGGGGTCGGTGGCGGAATGCGCTCCGCTTTTCCGCCCTACGGTACTGCCACTGCTGCCGGGTTCAAATCCCGTGAAATACACCAGGGTGGCTTCCGCGACCGCGCCGCCTAGCGCCATCATGTCATTCCGGGACAGCCCGCAGGCCTGGGCCCGGCATCCATGAACACGGCTTCTGGAATATGGATCGTAGGGCGGGTGGAGCAGAGCGCAACCCGCCGAATGCCCAAACCGTCGTCCCGGCGGAGGCCGGGACCCACTCATCGGCCGCTCGCGACTCTGACAAGTGGATCCCGGCCTCCGCCGGGATGACCTATTGAGGCGTGCGCGCAATTCGCGTTCCGGCTCGGCCGAAACCGTTTGGCGGATGCGCTGGTGCGTTATCGCCGCGAGTTCGGCAATCCCGTTCTCAATGGATGTCCGAACCGTTCGAGCAAGCGCCCGCATGCATTCACGAAGACGGTTTCGAACCAGAACTGCTCCGACCCTTGCCGCTGAAATCGGTACCATAAATCGACAGTGGCAATGTACATGCCCAGGAGCCGTATCCATTTGCCGTCCAACAAGGGATGCTCGGCTGACCGGTCTATGCGGCAGCATCCAGGGTTTTCCTGCTGAAACGCCACTGGCGAGGAGTAGGAGAGCGCGCTCAGCTCATATTGTCCCCGGACGTGGGACAGCTCGTATTTGATGGCAGCTTCGATAAGTTCCTGGTCTCCGAGCCAGCGGCCCTCTGGGTAGCAATAGCCGCTAAAGTTGAGGTATTCGGCCGCAGCGCCGATACTCAATAATCCGATAACCAGCACGAGCAGGACTGCGCCCTTCTGGCGAAGCCTCATTGCTTCAGGCGCTCTTAAACGACTGCCCCACTCCGCTCACCCCTCCTGGTCGACGCCGACGACGAGGTGCACTTCGGCGACCTCCTCGCGCGGGATCTTGAGTTCGCGCGCCGGGTTGAGCTGGCGCAATACCAGAGCGTCCCTCTCCCAGCCGACGAACTGCTTGATCAGCGCCGCCTTGTCCTTCTTGTAGACGACGACGTCGCGCCCCCTGATCGCCGGCTTGAACGGGTTGACGTGCAGCAGCCAGCCCTGCTGGTAGCGCGGCTCCATGCTGTCGCCGATCATGTAGATCGCATAGGCGCCGCGCACCCCGTTGAGGTTCGACGGGCGCGGCGTGTAGCCGATCGGCCCGTCCTCAAGAAACATCTCCTGGTCGCCGCCGCCGCGCGCCGCGCTGCGGACCGGGATCGGCTCGGTGCCGGTCATCTGGCGCAGCTGCGTCGTGGCCAGCGGCGGGCGGCCGCCGCGGCGCCGCCGCTTCGAGCAATTTCATCTGGCGGTCGCCTTTCAGCATGCGCGACACCGCCGACGGCGCGAGCCGCAGGTGCCGTGCCAGATCGGCTTGTGAGAGGCCGGCGCGGTCGAGCGCGGTGAGAAACCAGGCGGTATCCATCTTTCGCAATCCTAATTGCAATTTGCGGTGTTGACATTCACTGACCACGTAATATATACCTGCATGCGCAAATAGCAAGCCTTCGTTAAAAAGGAGGTGGGATGCGGGGCGATGCGGATGACGATTTCGGCTGTGCCTACCGGCTCGGCGGCAGCGATGGTTGGGAGGTCCCGTGCGGTCGCCCGCGCCGGCCTGATTCGAGTTTCTGCCAGGCGCATCATGCGCTCTGCCATGTCTCGATCGGCAGCGCCGCCGAGCGCCGCGGCCTCGACGAAAGCGAGGCCTTGGCGCAGGTGGTCGGCGGCCGGCTCGGCCGCGCGGCCCGCGAGCCGCCCGAGCCCTTGCTGCGCCGGCTCGACCGGGTCAGCCGGCTTTTTTCACGCGCCGATCGTTCACGTTATGTTCAGGGAGCAGGCATGGCCAAGCGCAGCATCGTAAAGCGGCTGGAAAAGCTCGAAGCAGCGGAGCACGGTCCGACCCCGGAACGCCAGCGTCACGGGCCGGTAGAGCGGCTCTCGCAGCCGATTGCCGACACCGCGGGGCGCCCGGCGCGGCCCTATCGCGCGATCGACACGCTGGCGATCATGGAGCGGCGCGGCTCGATCACGGCCGGCATGCGCCAGGCCGGCGAGGATTTCCGCGCCCGCTTCGCGGTGGCCCAGCTCGACCCGCTGCGCGCGCTCGATCCGACGCATCTGCGCATCGCCGAGCTCGGGCCCCGCCCCGGCCGGGAAGCGCCGGCGCCGCGCATCGAAGCCGCCCGCAAAACGGTGTGGCAAACCATCCAGGCGGTGGGCGGCATCGCCTCGCCGGCGGGCTCGTGTCTGTGGCATGTGATCGGCTGGCAATTGCCGGTCAAGGAATGGGCGCTCGGCCAGGGCTGGAGCGGCCGCCGGGTCAGCCAGGAAGCCGCCTCCGGCATCCTGATCGCCGCCCTCGGCGCGCTCGAATCGCACCTCGGCCGTGCAGATTCTTTGCCGAAGTCGCATTTTTCACTTGACAAATCCGGATTGATATGATACAAGGTAGGCACACTGCACAATCCGGATTGAAGAAATGGCTGAGCCAGAGAGGCCTCGGCCGGACGGGTCGGCTCACGCCGGCCCGTTGCCGGTTGAGGAGGTCGAGGCGCGCGCCCGCCGCCTCGGCATCACACTAGACCGCGTCCTTGAGCAACTTTACGCGATTGCCTTCGCCGACATCCGCCGGGTCGTCGCTTGGGATGACGGGACACTGACCTTGAAAGCCTCCGGCGAACTCCTCCCAGGGGACGCCGCGGCGATTGCCGAGATCGTCGCGTCCGCCAAGGACCAGAAGATCTACCGTGTGAAGTTGCACGACAAGACGCCGGCGCTCGCCTTGCTGACCCGCATTCTGGAGAAATTCGCGAAACAGGACGAGCAGAGCGACGATGACGGCGAAGAGGCCCGCGATTTTCTCCTTCAGGAGCTGGATCGCCTCGAAGCCGAAATCTCCGCCGAAGAAGACAATCGAGTTCCTGCGGAACGCGATCCCGAGGCTGCACAGTAGTCGCGCGCTAAACCAAGCTCTCGAAGAAAAATATGAGTGGAAACCGCACGACTCACAGAAGCCGCCCGAAAGTGATTGGCGGGTCTGGCTGCTGCTCGCCGGGCGCGGTTTCGGCAAGACTCGCACCGGCGCCGAATACGTTCGGGCCGCTGTTCATGAAGGCCGTGCACGGCGCATCGCGCTGGTCGCGCCGACCGCGCTCGACGCGCGCAGCGTCATGGTCGAGGGCGAGAGCGGGCTGCTCTCGATAGGGCCGCGAAAAGAGCGCCCCGAATACGAGCCCTCACTGCATCGCCTGACCTGGAAGAACGGCGCGGTCGCGACCTTGTTTTCGGCCGACGAGCCGAACCGGCTGCGCGGCCCGCAGCACGATCTCGCCTGGTGCGACGAGCTGGCGGCGTGGCGCTATCCGCAGGCCTGGGACATGCTGATGTTCGGCCTCCGCCTCGGCGCCGATCCTCGCTGCGTCGTCACGACGACGCCGCGCCCGATCAAATTGATCCGTGAGCTCTTGGCTGACCCGAAGGTCGCCGTGACCCGCGGCCGCACTGCCGACAATGCCGACCACCTGGCGCCGGCCTTTCTCGACCAGATCGTGCGCCGCTACGACGGCACCCGTCTCGGTCGCCAGGAATTGGACGGCGAGTTGCTCGACGACATGCCGGGCGCGTTATGGACCCACGGGCTGATCGACGCCGCCCGCGTCGCAACGCACCCCGACCTGATACGGATCGTCGTCGCGATCGATCCGGCCGCGTCGTCGAGCGAGACTGCGGACGAAACG
>VAZR01000383.1 GCA_005888515.1 Alphaproteobacteria bacterium
CGCTGTTCCGCTATCGTCATCGGCAAAGCGGCCATACCGCCGAGACCAGCTTTGGCGCGCATGTCTTCAACACGCTGCTGGTGTACCGCGACGAGCCGCAATCCTATGGCGGCCGCCCACCGGGGCTATCGACCCGGCTGTTTTTGCGACTCGGCCCGGACGAATACGACACGGTATGCCACCTGATTTATCCGGCATCGCTACCGTGGCGGGCGGAAAGCGTCACCGAGTTCATCCTGTACGACGCGGTGGGCGCTGAGATCGCACGGACCGGGATTGCGATCCCGTGTTCCGGCTCGCGACTCTTGCGCTATCACGCACTGTTCGATCAAGCGACACGGCAGCGCGCGGGCCGCGGTGCCTATGCAATCATCCGCGATATGACCTGCCGGCTGTTCGGCTATCACGGGCTTTTAGGCCGCGACGGTGCCTTCAGCCTCGACCATATGTTCGGGTTCTGACCGCGCTTCTTTAGGCCGTCTACTGCTCGGGCATGCCGGCCTTGCGCAGGCCGACAAAGTAGGTCGCTTCGGCCAAGGCCCGGACCTCGGGCTTGGCGAACCACGGCGATTTTTGCACCGTTGCCAGGCTCCCATACCCCTCATTCAGCTGCTGCGCCTCGGTAAGCTCGCTGTGGGCCCGCTCGCCCTCTCCTTTGAGCGCGTAAGCCGCGGCCAGCCAGGCATGCACAAACGGCAGCCGCGTATTCTCGCTGCGCGCCTTCTCCAGCCAAACGATCGCCTCGTCGGTATGCGATTGCAGCAGGTGTACGACGCCGAGCCGCCCGTACCAGGGCGCGATGGCGGGTTCGTGCGGGCTCAGGCGAATGGCCTGCTCGAAATACGGAACGACGCCATCCACCGAGCCGGTCAGGAATTTGCACCAGCCGATATGGGCGTAGGCGGGGGCGCGGCTGCGGTCGAGCGAGATTGCCGCCTCGTATTCCGGGATTGCCTCGGCGCAGCGCGACTCGGCGCGCAACACCTGAGCTCTCGCGTAATGCGACATCGCGTTGTTCGGCGCCGCCGCCAGGGCATGCGCCGCCAGCTGCTTGGCGCGATGCAAATCGTCATTGGGAAAGTGACTGAGCTCGTCGAGCGCGCGGACCGCCAGCAATGTCGCCAGCCAGGCCGACGCCTCGACCGATTGCGGGTCGAGCTGCAACGCCGTTTCGAAATAACCGATCGCTTCGTTGTACCTCTCGGGAGAGATGGGTTTCGCCAACTCGGCGCGGCCGCGCATGATGTAATCGATGGCATCCGGGTGCTTGATCGTGCGCCGCGCTTCAGCGATCGGCAGCTGTGTTTGCAACGCGCGAGCGATGCGCGCCGTGATCTCGTTCTGCACCGCGAACAGATCGCCGATGTCGCGATCGAAGCGCACGCTCCCTTGCAGAATGTAGCGGACGCCCAGTTCGCGACCGATCTGCTTCGGATCGACCGGTTTCCCCTTATAGCTGAAGGCGCTGTTGCGGGCGATCACCACCGCGCCGGCAATGCGCGACACATCCGTCGTCAAATCTTCGGTGATGCCGTCGGCAAAATACTCCTGCTCCGGATCGTTGCTCAGGTTGGTGAAGGGCAGCACGACGATCGACAGGCGCTGCGCCGGAGTGTTGCGTGCCGCCGCGCTATCGGCTTGCGCGGCCGGCATGCCGGGTCCGCCGGCCTGCTGCAAGGCGATCGGCCCCATGCTCGGCAGACCGGACCATTGCCACCATCCCGCGGCAGCAAGGGCGACCAAGATCACCGTGGCGATCGCGCCGAGCCCCAGCCGCAAACGTTGGGAGGGCGACGCGCGGGCAGTACGGCCGGCAGCAAGGCCGGAGCCGAGGTCGACGACCTCAAAGGCGCGCAGCGGCCGAGCGATATTCTTGAGGCGCTGGCCGCCGCGATCAATGAACGCCGCCGGCAGCTTCGTGCCGATCTGGTCCCGCACCGCGCCCGAAACCCAGATGCCGCCCGGCTGCGCCAGCGTCTGCAGACGGGCGGCCAGGTTGACGCCATCGCCCAACAGATTCTCGCCATCGACGATCACATCCCCGAGATGCACGCCGATGCGGAACCGCATTTGCTCGCTCGCGGGGCGTTGCGTATTCTCCTCCGCGATCGCCTGCTGAACCTCCAATGCGCATTCGACGGCATCGACCGCGCTCGCAAAATCGGCAAGCACGCTGTCGCCGGCCGTCGTGAAGATGCGGCCCCGATGTTCGCTGATCAGCCGGTCGACAATTGCCCGCGAAGCACGCAGCGCCCGCAGTGTGCCGACCTCGTCCAGCTGCATCAGGTGGCTATAGCCAACGACGTCCGCCGCAAGAATCGCGGCGAGCTTTCGTTCGACCACCTGGCCTTCTGCCACCCCAGGGCCTCCTTGCGGCTCCGATGCCGGGTTCGGCGCTTATTATAGCGGATAGTTAAGATTCTGCTGTCTCGTACCACATAACGGCGGGGCTGCGCCCCCAAAGGAGCGGCAACCCGCGCAGTGCGGCGGTCCCCGAACAGGGAAAAATGGTATAGTACGCTGTCCAAACAACCGGATTTGCCGGATGCCGGAGCGCCATCACAGTAAAGTGCTGATCATCGGCGCGGGTCCAGCGGGTTATACCGCCGCGATCTACGCCGCGCGGGCGAACTTGAAGCCGATTCTGGTAACCGGGCTTCAGCCCGGCGGCCAGCTGACGATCACGACCGATGTCGAGAATTATCCCGGCTTCGCCGAAATCATTCAGGGCCCGTGGCTTATGGAGCAGATGCACGCCCAGGCGGAGCATGTCGGCACCCGGATGGTCCTGGACATGGTGTTGTCGGTTGACCTGGGTCGTCGGCCCTTCGTCGCGACCGGCGATTCGGGCGATATCTATATGGGGGACACGGTCATTCTGGCGACCGGCGCACAGGCACGCTGGCTCGGCGTGCCAGGCGAAGACGCGCTCCGTGGGTTCGGCGTCTCGGCCTGCGCCACCTGCGACGGGTTCTTTTTCCGCGACAAGGACGTCATCATCGTGGGGGGCGGCAACACGGCGGTCGAGGAAGCGCTTTATCTGACCAACCATGCGCGGCGGGTCACGCTGGTACACCGGCGCAATGCACTACGCGCCGAAAAGATCCTGCAGGACCGGCTGTTCCGGAACCCGAAGATCGATGTGGTATGGGACAACGTCGTCGAAGAGATTGTCGGGGTGCCTGAGCCGCCCGAGGTCACCGGGGTCAGATTACGAGACCTGCGCACCGGGACGGTGGCGGAGCGCGGCTGCGACGGCGTCTTCGTCGCGATCGGCCATACCCCGGTCACCGGGCTCGTCGCCGGGCAGCTGCCCCTCGACCCGGATGGTTATGTCGTGACGACGCCCGATTCGACCGCGACGGCAGTACCGGGGGTCTATGCCGCCGGCGATGTCCGCGACAAGGTGTATCGTCAGGCGGTCACCGCCGCTGCCATGGGCTGCATGGCCGCCCTCGAGGCGGAGAAGTTCCTGGCAGCGGAGGAGGACGCCGCAGCGGCTCGGGCGGCCGAATAGGGGCTGGGGCGCGAGCAGGGTCGCGAAGGCAATCGAGATGGCAATGGATTGGGACAAGTTGAGGGTGTTTCACGCTGTCGCCGAGGCGGGCAGCTTCACCCATGCCGGTGAAGCCCTCAACCTTAGCCAGTCGGCGGTCAGTC
>VAZR01000043.1 GCA_005888515.1 Alphaproteobacteria bacterium
CGCTCGCTGACCGGCGGCAGCCGCTTGGTGGCGATCTCGTCTTCCCCCAAGGCGCGCGCCTCATCGACCAGCATGATCGGAATGCCGTCGCGGATCGGATAAGCGAGCCCCGCCTCCTCGCTGATCAACTCCTGTGCCGCGCGGTCATAGCGCAGCGGCCCCTTAGTCAGGGGGCAGACCAGGATCTCCAGCAATTTCGGATCGATGTCGGAGGGTTCGTCCATGTCGATCTCCAGGCTTTCCGCAGGATCGTTGCACCGCAGCGGTCAATGCCGCGTCGCACCGCTCTCCTCGGATGAGAAGCCCTGGTTCGGGTTGACCGCAGCCATCTCCACGAGCGCGATCAACAACTTCGCCCGCTCATCGAGATCGGGAGCCTCGAGCAAGGCCTGCTTTTCGCTTGGCGCAAACGGGCACAACATCGCGATCGAGTTGATCAGGTGCTCGCCTGCCGCCTTCTCGATCGCCTCCCAATCCGCCGAGATCTGGCGCTGATCGAAGAACGCCTTGAGCCCGCGGATAAACCGGTCGCGATCGAACTCGGTGCCGGTCGGTGTTTCGACATCGTGCGTGAAGGGCTGCCACTCCGCGACAACCCGGCGATAGCCGCTCAGCAACGGCAATTCCTCGCGAATGCGAAAGCGCGACACGCCGGTCAAGGTGAGCAGATAGCGCCCGTCATCGGTCTCGGAAAAGGAGGTAATGCGGCCGGCGCAGCCGATCGGATAGACCGGCGGGTTCGTCGCGCCGCGCCCCCTGTTGTCCTGCAGTTGCGCCTCGCTCGGCTGGACCATGCCGATCAGGCGCTCGCCGCCGAGCGCGTCGCGGGTCATCGCCAGATAGCGCGGCTCGAAGATGTTGAGCGGCAGCCGGCCGCGCGGCAGCAGCAGCACGCCGGTCAACGGAAAGATCGGCAGGGTGTCGGGCAATACCGCCCTATCGCGATCGCTCATGCCGCCCCCGCTTTCCTTCACGCCATGCCTACGAGAACATCAGCGAGGACAGCCGCCGCCGCGCGCTCAAGGTCAGCGGGTCGGTCGGCCCCATCGCCTCGAAGAATTTGACCAACTGCTTGCGCGCGGCCTCCTCGTTCCATTTGCGGTCGCGCCGGAACAGGGTCAGCAACTCGTCGACCGCGGCCTCGCGCTCGCCGCTGCCGAACAGCGCCGTGGCGAGTTCGAAGCGTGCCTCGTGATCGTCCGGGTCCTTCTCCAGCCGCGCCTTCAGCTTGCTGGACCCGGCCATCGCCTTCTGCGCCTGCTCGGCCAGTTCGAGCGCCGAACGCGCCGCCGTAATCTCGGCATGATTGGCACTTTCCTTCGGCACCCCCGCGAGCACCTGCGCCGCCTTGTCGAGATCGCCGCGCGCGACGAGCGCCCGCGCCAGCCCGCCCAGCGCCTCGATGTGCTCCGGCTCGTGCTGCAGGATCTGCGAATAGAGCGCCGCGGCGCTGGCGTGGTCGGCGGCCTGAGCCGCCTCCTTGGCCATCGCCAGCGCCTCGTCGATCGGCGAGGGGCCGCCACGCCCGCCGCCCAGCCGCTGGACGAACTGCTTGACCTGGCTTTCCGGCAAGGCGCCGACAAAGCCGTCGACCGGACGGCCGTCCTTGAAGGCATAGACCGCCGGGATCGACTGGATGCGCATCTGCTGTGCAATCTCGGGGTTCTCGTCGATGTTCAACTTGACCATGCGGACCGCGCCATTGGCCGCGCGCACGGTCTTTTCGAGTATCGGTCCCAGCTGCTTGCACGGGCCGCACCACGGCGCCCAGAAATCGACGATGACCGGCTGATCGAACGATGCGTCGACGACTTCGGCCATGAAATTGGCCGTCGTCACATCCTTGACGGCCGCCGCGGCGCCCGCCCCGCCAGCCAGCCCAGCGCCGATCAAAGGTTCATCCGCCATAGGCTATTCTCCCGGGAATGCATGCCAGAACATGGCGGCATGGCGGCGCGATGACAAGCGCCGCGGAAACCCTGTCATAGCGAGGCAAGACAGCGACGCAGCAATCCCCCGGCGGACGCCGAGCAGCCTTCGCTCGAAGAGGAGATGAAGCCATTTATTCGTGGAGCGGCGGAAATCGCGCACATCATATCCGGTTAGTATCTTTCCGAATTTGCCGCCGCTGTAGCTGTCTGCCGCTGCGGACTGAGGTGAGGTTTTTTATTCCTCCCGGTTCTCGCGTCTTTCTTCTGCCTGCCGAAGCCGTTCGAGCCTTTCGGCCGTGTCGTCCGCCGGCAGGCGCAGCCCCGTCTGGACCTCAAATCGCGAGTAGGCTTTGTTATAGCCCGCCCGTCCGATGTTGTTGGATAACCCGCGCAGCCCGCCCGCGGCGTTCGCCAAATCGTATCCACGCCAATGAAGAAAGCTGCGCGACGCAAACGAGAGGGATTGGTCTAGGGCATCAATCTTCGCGGACAAACGCCGAAGATCATCTTGCGCCGCGGTGAAGCCGACGGTGTGCGCGTCGCCAATGTTTGCAGTAAACACGAGTTCTTCGTGGACAGAGCGCCTCAGCTCGTAGAAATCCAGCAGCTGGCGGGCAAAAAAGTGAAGCAAAACCCAGCCGCCAGCTCCCACGGCAGCGCGATAAGAACATGCCCCAGTTCAGGCGCAAAGGCGGCCATGTTGCGACCCTCCAGCTCAACCGCGGCTGAGAGGGTCGAGATCGAGGATGCGCCGCGCGTGCCCGCAGGCCGCGATGAAGCGCACCAGATCGGCGGGCGCGATCGCCGTCGTGCGGTCGTTTTCGAGCGGGTGGTAATTGAGCGGGTCGTGATCGAGCATCCCGCCATCGAGCACCACCGTGACCCGGTGCTCCCGATCGTTGACCAGCGCGAAGGGCGTGACGCTCCCGGGCCGGACCCCCAGCACCTCGTACAACAATTCGGCGTTGCCGAATGAAAAGCGCGGCGCCCCGAGCGCATCGGCCAGCCGTTTCAGATCGATCCGGCGCTCCTCGAGCGCGACGACGAGCCACAGCCCGCCCTTCTTGTCCTTCAGGAACAGGCTCTTGCAATGGCCGCCCGGCAATTGCCCGCGCAACGCGACCGCCTCGGCCACCGTGAAGACCGGCGGATGGGTATAGGTCTTGTGAGCGATGCCGAGGCTATCGAGGCGGGCGAAAAGCTGATCGGGGGTCAGCGGCGGCGATGCCATGGCCGGCACCTTGCGGCGGCATGGTGGGGAGGGCAAGTGCTTGCAAACCCCCTCCCCCGCCATGATATGGATGCGCCGGATGCGGGTGTAGCTCAGGGGTAGAGCACGACCTTGCCAAGGTCGGGGTCGAGGGTTCGAATCCCTTCGCCCGCTCCAATTACCCCGGCGGCATTACAGCCTCTGCGCCGAACCGAAGATCAGATCACACCCTCAAACCCGAGCGTGCGCTCGCTACGGCCGTGTGACTGAGCGGGTCTTACGCTCGCGAAAAGTTACAACTCTTTACCGCTGCGAGATTTGCGATACATCATCGGGTTACATCGGCGCCCTAAAACATAGGTTAAGCGCAAAACCCCGCTTTAGCGGGTAACGCGAGCCAATGATGAGGCGATCCGATGACCGATTTCGCTCGGCTTCTGGAAGCGGAGATCCCACGGTTGCGGCGCTACGCACGCGCGCTGACCCGGGATGTGTCTCGGGCCGACGATCTCGTCCAGAGCTGCCTGACCCGCGCCGTCGCCAAACAGCATCTCTGGCAACACGGCACCGATCTGCGGGCCTGGCTCTTCACGATCCTGCATAATCAGCATGTCAACGACGTGCGCCGCGGAATACGGGAAGGCGCCACCATCGAGCTGGCAGATGCGCCGCAGCTGACCGTCCAGTCCAATGCCATCGCCTCGCTACAGTTGCGCGATCTCGAAACCGCCCTAGGCAAATTGGCGCCGGAGCAGCGCCAGGTCATCCTGCTCGTCGGCCTCGAAGGTATGGCTTATGACGAGGTCGCCGCTGTCCTCAAGGTGCCGGTCGGCACGGTGCGCTCGCGGCTGTCTCGCGGGCGCGATCAATTGCGCCGGCTGATGGGCATGGACGAAAAGCCCACCGAAAAGGAGCACTCGCGCGCCGCTTAGGCTTTCACTGAAACCGAGCCGACACTGAAACGGAGCTGGCAACGGCAATTTTTTACGGGCCCGAGCGGCACCGGGCAGTGGTGGATCACGCCGCCGTGAATAACGTTCCTGCATGAGGCCAATCGAAACTCGTCGTTTCAAATAGCCCGGGCCGACCGGCTATAATCCACGACAGATGCTCTTCAATTCGCCGGTCTTTTTATTCCTGTTTCTGCCGGCGACGGTTGCCGCCTACATCGCGGTGCGGCACTGGCTCGGGCCGCGCGCTGTTTTGGCGCTGCTGCTGGTTGCCTCGATCTTCTTTTACGGCTGGTGGAACCCGCTCTACGTCCCACTGCTGCTCGGGCTGGCGCTGTTTAATTTTCTGGTCGCGCGTGGCATCACCGCCTATCGCGCGATGGGCCGCAGCGACTGGGTGTCGATATTGCTGACCTTCGGCGTCGTCGTCGATCTGGCGGTGCTCGGCTATTTCAAATACACCGATTTCTTCATCGAGACCGCCAACACGCTGTTCAAGACCGATTTTATGCTGCAGCACATCCTGCTGCCGCTCGGGATCTCGTTCTTCACGTTTCAGAAGATCGCCTATCTGGTCGATGCCAGCCGCGGCGAGGTCCAGCAGCACGATCTGCTCGAATACTGCTTTTTCGTGATGTTCTTCCCGCAGCTCTTGGCCGGGCCGATCACCCATCACAGCGAGATCTTTTCCCAGGTGAAGGGTCCCTGGGCGTTCGCGATCAAGCCGAGCAACTTCATGCTGGGCCTGACGATCTTTGTCATCGGGCTGTTCAAGAAGGTGGTCCTGGCCGACCATTTCGGACCGCTGGTGTCGCCCGCCTACGAGGCGGCCGCCGCCGGCCAGCCGCTCGATTTCTTTCTCGCCTGGCAGGGCGCGATCGCCTTCAAATTCCAGCTATATTTCGATTTCTCCGGCTATTCGGAGATGGCGCTCGGCGCGGCGCGGCTGTTCGGCGTCCAGCTGCCGCTCAATTTCAACTCGCCCTATCGGGCGCTCAACGTCGTCGATTTCTGGCGGCGCTGGCACATGACTCTGACGCGCTTCCTGCTCCGCTATGTCTATATCCCGCTCGGCGGCAGCCGCCGGGGTGTGCCGCGGCTCTACCGTAACCTGCTGATCACGCTGGCCTTGTCCGGCCTGTGGCATGGCGCGGCTTGGCATTTCGCGCTCTGGGGCACTGTGCAAGGCACGACGATGATCGCGAACCATGCGTGGCGCAGCTTCTGGCGGCCGATCAATGCGTGGTGGTCGCATACGACAGCCCGGCTGGTGACCTTCTTTGCGCTGACCATGGTCCTGGTGCTGCACCGGGCGCCGAGCGTCGATGTGGCCTTGCAGATTTATCGCGGGATGTTCAATCTACCGGAAACATGGGGTGCGGCGCTCGGTCCGATGGCCGAAGCGCTCAAATGGCTCGGCATGCGGTTCGACGGACCGCCGGTCGAGGCCGGGCACCTCGAACTGGTGGCATGGCTGATCGCTTGGATGGCGTTCATGTGGTTTTTGCCAAACACGCAGCAGCTGCTGGCACGCTGGCACCCCGCCTATAATTACGGGGTCGTCGAACGCGAACGCGACCCGCCGCTGATCGAGCGGATCCCGGCGACGCGCTGGCTGCCGGCGGTCAACTGGCCATTGGAATGGCGCCCCAACCTCGCGGGCGCGGTGTTCGTGGGCGTGCTCGCGGCATTGGCGATCCTCAGCCTGCGGCACGTCAGCGAGTTTCTCTATTTCAAATATTAGGCGCCGCCCGATGAGGGGATCGAGAAAGCGATTGGTCACTTTTGTCGGCGCCTTGCTCGTAACCGCCGGGGTCATCGTCGCGGCGTGCTTTACGGTCAATTGTCTGGTCGACCCGCTGTGGTACCTGCGCGGCAACGTTCTGACCGACATCAACTATCCGTTCAATGAACGGCTGTCGAAGCTGATCCGCTTTCTGCCGCGGATGCGCGACTACGATTGCATGATTTTCGGCACCTCGCGCGCCACCCTACTGCCGGAGGAAAAGGCCGAAGGCTACCGCTGCTTCAACATGGCCGTGTCGGACGGCCAGGCGAGCGAATACCTGCTTTACGCCGATTATCTGCGGAAGCGCGGCTTCGCCCCCCGCCTAATCATCGTTGATATCAGGCGCTCCGACATGATCGGGCCGGCTACTCCTCCCGAAGTTCCGGATTTTGTCCGCAGCGGCGAGGCGCCGCCCTCGATCCTGGCGATGTACCTGTCGCTCGACGCGCTCGATTTCTCGATCCGCACCCTGAGAGGCGATGCGCCGCACCATCGCTATTACGACATGGATTTCCACGCCTGGCTCGAGAAGCGCAGCAAGCGGCACTATTACAATCCGTCGGTGCCGATCAAGCCCGAGGCGCCGCCGCATGACATCCATCCCGAGCGGGCCGATGCCTACATCCAGCTGCGGCAGAAATTCCCGACGGCGCGCGCCATCGCCTATCTGCCGCCGGAATCGGCCTGGCGCATCGCCGCCTTCAGCCTGACCGACGGGTTCGACGCCTATCTCGGCGCGATCGGCAAGATCGCTGCCGCCTACGACCAGTTCCTCGATTTCTCCGTGCCGTCGCCGCTGACGCTGACCAAGGATCCGAAAGACACCTATGACGGCTCGCATTATTCCCGGCGAGTGAACGAAAAAGTGATGGCAGCCCTGCTCGCCAACCCGGAAGATGTAGCGATCGATTGGCGCGGCCGGGATGCGGCAACGCTGATCCCGGTCTACCGCGACAAGCTCGCCGAGTTCATGGCGACGACCAGCCGGGCCGAGGCCGGAGCGGCGCGGCAGCCGGAGAAAAAGCCCGAGACGAACTGAGCCACGAGGCCCGGTGCGGTTTTCACCAGATCCGCGTCCCGGCGAAAGCCGGGACCCACCCCCGGTGCGGTTTTCACCAGTTCCGTGTCCCGGCGAAAGCCGGGACCCACCTTTCCGCTCCCGAGACAGCTGAAGAATGGGCCCCGGCTTTCGCCGGGGCACGGATTTGGGTGATAGGCGCCTTCTGGATTAGCTCAGAGCGCGGCCTTTGCGGGCGATGAATTCGGGGAAGGCGTCCTCGGCCTTGGCGTTCTGGAATTCGTTGCGCGCGAAGTCGCGCTCTTCCTGCCATTGCGCTTCGAGGTCTTCCGCCATCTGCTTCAGCAACAGCCGCTTGATGCCTTTAACCGCGCCGAGATTGTTGCCGGCGATCATCCGGCCGAGCTCCATCGTCTTGGCCCGGAGCTGATCGCGCGGCACGAGATGGTTCAACAGACCGATGCGATGGGCCTCCTCCGCCTCGACCACGCGGGCGGTGAACAGCAATTCCTTGGCGATCGGCCAGCCGACCTGGTTGGGCAAGGTCCAGGTGCTGTTGATCCGACCATAGGCGGCGGCGAGAAAGCGGAATTTGGTGTCCTCGCAACCGACCCGCATGTCGAAGGATGAAGCCAGCACCGCCGCGCCGCCATAAGCGAGGCCGTTGAGCATCCCGATCACCGGCTTGGCGCAGGTCGCGATCTCCAGGCTGTTTCGGCCGCTGCGCATCTTATCGAGCTCGGCCGGGCTGTGGCGCCGGTCGTCCTCGCGCTGCTCGTGGATGTCGCCGCCGGCGGAAAAGGCCCGGCCGGCGCCCGTCACAACGACGCAGGCGACCGCATCATCGGCCTCGAACCGTTTGACGGCATCGTGCAACTCGCTCGATAGGCGCCGGTTCATTGCATTGAGCTTGTCGGGCCGGTTCAGCGTCACGATGCCGACGCCGTCCTCGCTCTCGACCAGGATGTGCTCGTAATCCATATCCGTCCCCATCACATTTGAGGCTGCATCCACGGCTTGCGTCCTTCGAGACGCGCCCTTCGGGCGCTCCTCAGGATGAGGTGAATTGATGATTGCATTAAGAAAAGAACCTCATCCTGAGCGCGAGCGGAGCGAGCAGTCGAAGGACGCACGATAGCGATCCAGCTTCAGGCCGATCCGCCGGCCAGGGCGGGGCGGGTATTGCGGAACGGCGTCGCCTTCTCAAACGCATCGGCGACCCGGAACAGGGTCGGCTCCGCGAAGGGCTTGGCGACGAGCTGGAGCGCTACCGGCAGACCGCCCTCGCCATACCCGGCGCAGACCGAGATCGCCGGATAACCGGCGACGTTGAACGGGATCGTAAAGCTCGGCCGGTCGAAGACGTCCCAGATCGGCACGTTGTCGATCTTCGGCGCCTCGCCGGGCGCGGCGGCGGTCAGAACGACATCGAGACCGGCCATCGCCGCCTTCAATTCGGCGCGCAATTCGCGGCGCCGCCGTACGGCTTGGACATAATCGACGCCGCTGACCAGCGCGCCGAGCTGTAGCCGGCGCTGCACCCGCTCGCCGAAATCGCCGAGCCGGGTGCGGGCCCATTCCTCATAGGCAGCCGCCCGCTCGGTCATCGAGATCAGTGAGCCGCAAGCTTGCCAATCCTGCAACGGCGACAGCTGCACCTCGCGGATTTCGGCGCCGAGCTCGCGCAATGTGGCGATCGCGGCGCTGATGCCGCGTTGGGTACCCTCGCTGACCTTGTAATCGACCTCGTGGAAATGGTGGATGACGCCGATCTTGAGGCCCTTGACGCCGCTGCCGAGCAGGGCGGTGTAGTCCGGCACCGGCCGGTCGGCGCTCGCCGGATCGCGCGGATCGTGCCCGGCCAGGGCCTGCAGCATCAGCGCGCAATCCTCGGCGGTCCACGCCATCGGTCCGATATGATCGAGGCTGAACGCGGCCGGCGCGACGCCGGCGCGGCTGACCAGTCCATAGGTCGGCTTGATGCCGGCGATGCCGCATAAGGCCGCCGGGCCGCGGATCGAGCCGCCGGTATCGGTGCCGATACCGCCGAGGACCAGCCCCGCCGCGACACCGGCGCCGGTGCCGCTGCTGCTTCCCGCGGTGAAATGCTCGGTGTTCCACGGGTTGCGCGCCGGCGGCTTCGGCAAATCGAAACTGGGGCCGCCATCGGCGAATTCATGCGTCGTGGTCTTGCCGATCAGCACGGTGCCGGCGGCGGCCAGTTTTTCGGCGCAGGTGGCGTCGCTGGCGGGGATGTTGTCCTGCAGGATCTTCGACTGGCAGGTGGTCGGGATGCCTTTGGTGTCGACAATGTCCTTGAGGCCGATCGGGATGCCGTGCAGCGGCCCCTTGGCGCCGCCGGCCATAATCGCCGCCTCGGCGGCGCGTGCTTCGGCAAGCGCGCGCTCTTCGGTCAGATGCACAAAGGCGTGCAGCCGGTCGTCGAGCGACTTCACGCGGTCGAGGCAGGCGCGGGTCAGCTCGACCGGCGAGAGCTGCTTGGCGGCGATCTGTCTCGCCGCCTCGGCGATCGTCGGGATCGCGGGCCCGGCCATCACAAATCCTCCTCATTGAACCCGTAGGCATGCGCCGGCTCGACCATGATGCCGCGCGGCTTGCGGACCCGCTCGGCCATCGCGGCGACCCCGGCATAGACGCTCTTCAGCTCGGCTTTTTGCGCGTCGGTCAGGTCGAGCCCAGCGCGGGCCAGCAGGAATTCGAGCGCTTGGTCAGAGATGTCGGCGGGCATGGTCCCTCCCGGTGCGGCAATCGGTCGATCCGTACAATAAGACCGATCGCCGGCCCCGGGCCAGCCAAACCCGAGCGCCGCGCCTATTCGACGGTGATTTCGCCGGTCATGCCGGCCCAGTCGTGATCCGGGCAGACCAGCCGGAAATGCCCGGCTTTCTTCGGAATGAAAGAGAGGTCCTTCGCTTCGCCGGGCTTGAGCACGAGCTCGGTCTTGTCGGGGTTCAGCACCGCGGGATTGCTGATCTTCGAGGATTTGAACAGATCGGCGGCATTGAATTCATGCATTTCCTTACCGCGGTTCTCGATATGCAGCCGATAAGGGATGCCGCGGCGAAACGTCAGCTTGTTGGGCGTGAACTTCGACTCGGTGGTAACGACCGTGACCTGCTTCGGCTTCGACTCGACCGCAAAAGCAGCTCCCGGCACAGCGAGTGCAACCAGCAGGATGGCGGCCAAAAGCGGGCCGCGTTCTCGCTTGAAGAGGTAATGCAGCATCGAAAAAGTCCTGGCAGTCTTCGGATCGGCGCTGTCGCAGATGGATATTTCCGGCATCGCTTGCAATCGCGCTGCGGCAATCGTGATCGGCGCGCCCGCGAGATCAACGACCCGATCAACCGCCGAAGCAAGCGTATGATCACCCTTCGCGCGTGAACGTGATCGCGCAACGGCAGTTTGCCATGGGATTTGGCGATCGGAAGATGGAGAGCGGCATGGCCGATGTCCGGATCGAAAGCGACAGCCTCGGGCAGGTTCCCGTCCCCGCCGACAAGCTGTGGGGGGCGCAGACCCAGCGCTCGCTGCAATATTTCAGCATCGGCCACGAGCTGATCCCGCGCGAGATGATCGGCGCCTACGCGATCCTGAAGCGGGCCGCGGCCACGGTAAACCATAAGGCCGGCCGGCTCGACAAAAAGGTGCGCGATCTGATCGTCCGCGTCTGCGACGAGATCCTGGCCGGCAAGCACGACGACATGTTCCCGCTGCATGTCTGGATGACCGGCAGCGGCACGCAGTTCAACATGAACGTCAACGAGGTCATCGTGAACCGCTCGTCTCAGCTTGCCGGCAAGCCGCTCGGCAGCAAGGAGCCGGTGCACCCGAACGACCACGTCAACATGTCGCAATC
>VAZR01000044.1 GCA_005888515.1 Alphaproteobacteria bacterium
CGCTCGGTCTCATGCACCGCCGGGCCGTAATGGTCGATCGAAACCCGGATCGTCAGCCGCTCGCCATACCGGTCGCGCAGGCCGAGCAGCGCCCGCGTCATCTTGTGCATCGGCTTCATCGCGTTGGTCAGGACCAGCACGCGAAATCCGCGCCCCAATGCGCGGTCGAGCATCGTCGGCAATTCCGGGTTCATAAACGGCTCGCCGCCGGTAAACCCGATCAGCCCGGTGCGGAGCCCGAGCCGCTCGATTTCATCGAGGTATTCCCCGACCTCGGCGGCGCTCAGATAAACCAGCCGGTCGTTCTTCGGCGATGATTCGATGTAGCAGTGCTTACAGGTCAGGTTGCACAGCGTGCCGGTGTTGAACCACAGCGTGTCGAGCCCGCGCAGCGCCACTTGCGCGCGACGCTCGCCCGCGGCGGTCACGAAGGGGTCGCGGAACTTGCGCGGGTCGGGTTGCGCGGCGGTTATGGCGGGCATCTCGGCCATCGCCGGATTCCCCAATCGAGAAGGTTCGGCCCGATCATACGCCAGGCCAGCGCCGCACGCTCGCCGTATCACCCAGGCGTGATCTCCCAGCCGATACAAACCCGAGCCCGATATCAGAGCCCACGCCGGCGAAACCCGCAGATGAGGAGACTTTCTTAATGCCGTCAAAACATAACTCACCCAGGAAAGCCCCTGGACTTGACCAAGGGACACCCCTGGAATTGCGGGAGGCTGTTGCCCCTAAAGGCGTCACGCCGCTCTCCACGGCGTCGGCTTGCGGGCGGTCGCGCACCCCGCTACCCTCATGGATTGCGGGAGACTTTTGTCGAGTAGCATGGAACAACCAATCCCGCGGCACATTCGGCTGACCTCGCACCCGGGAAGCGCGGGCGAGGGGATGGTGAGGCTGCGCTGGGGCGCGACAACCCCGCTGGAGCGCGGCCCGGTCGTGGCGAGCCCGGCCGAGCCTCGGCATCGCAACGCGATCGGATCCTACAGTGGCGCCTATGCGATCTACCGCGCGCTGGCGGTTGCCACGCGGGCCCTGGCGCCCGGCCACCGCCCCGATCTGACCGACACCGCCCCGGCGGCGCTGATCGGGCCGCATCCGCAATGGACCGAACCGGGCAGGATCGTCTCGCTCGATCCGTACGGGCATCTCGTCGGCGAATTATTCGCCGACGCGATCCGCGCCGGCCTCGACGTGCGCCCGACGATTGCGGTCACCACCGCGCACATCGATGTGCCGGAGATCCGTCAGCGCATCGCGCAAGGCGAGATCCGGCCGGACGGCGAGGTCGTGTTGCCGAGCGGCGAAGTGCGCGTGACCAAGGCCGCGATCGACCCGGTATGGCACCTGCCGGGTCTTGCCGCGCGTTTCAGCATCGCCGAGCCCGAGTTGCGCCGCACCTTGTTCGAGGAAACCGGCGGGATGTTCCCCGAATTGGTGACCCGGCCGGATCTCGAAGTCTTTCTGCCGCCGATCGGCGGCACCACGGTCTACCTGTTCGGCGATATCAGCCTGATCGGCAAGCCCGAGACCCGGATGGCCTGCCGCGTCCATGACGAATGCAACGGATCGGACGTGTTCGGCTCCGACATCTGCACCTGCCGCCCGTATCTGGTGCACGGCGTCGAAATGTGCATCGAGATGGCGCAGCAGGGCGGGGTCGGGCTCGTCATCTACAACCGCAAGGAAGGCCGCGCCCTGGGCGAGGTGACGAAGTTCCTCGTCTACAACGCTCGCAAAAGGCAGCAGGGCGGCGATCGCGCCGACACCTATTTCGAGCGCACCGAATGCGTTGCCGGGGTGCAGGATGTCCGCTTCCAGGAGCTGGTGCCGGACGTCTTCCACTGGCTTGGCATCCGCCGCATCGATCGCTGGGTGTCGATGTCGAACATGAAACATGGCGCGGTACAGGCGCAGGGGATCGAGATTGCCGAGCGCGTCGCCCTGCCAGAGCGGCTGGTGCCGAAGGACGCCCAGGTCGAGATCGCGGCGACGAATGCGGCGGGGTATTTCGCGCCGGCCGGTGCGCCGAGCCCGTCCCAGATGCGCCGCACCAAGGGCCGCCGCCTCAACACGTGAGCCGAGAGCCGGGCGATCCTGAATACCTACTCAGCGCGGCCGCGGTGCGCGAACGCTGCGCGATCGTACTGGCTGCCGCCGAACGCGGCGAGACCCGCCATTTTAGGCTTCAGCTTGACCGTCTCGATGACGCCGTGGCGCGCATCGTCGCGGTGACCCGTCGGCGCTATCCCGACCTCGACGTGCCGTTTCACAGCCGCTGGCGGCATTTCACGGCCGGCGGCCTCGATCGCGCGGCATTGATCGCGCCCGATGCCGACATAGTCGAGCGGGCGCGGGCGCGGCTCGATCTGGCGATCGTCTCGGTGCTGCTCGATGCCGGCGCGGGACCGGGCTGGCAATACCGCGAGGCCGAAACCGGGGTTGTCGTGTCGCGCTCGGAGGGGCTGGCGGTGGCCAGCCTGCGGGCCATGCAGGCCGGCCTGTTCTCAGCCGATCCGGCGAACCCTTGGCGCGCCGATGCCGCGGCGCTTGCAACAATTACCGCGGAGCGGCTGGGCAGGGCCTTTCAGCACGGCCCGGAAAACCCGCTGGGCGGGCTCGACGGCCGGGCCTTGCTGCTGCGCCGTTTGGGCGAGGTCATTGCGGCCGCACCCGTAGTGTTCGGCAAGCCGGCGCGGCTCGGCAGCCTCTACGACCTGTGGCTGCCGCAGCGTGGCGGTTTGCCGGCTCCTGAGATGGTGCGCCTGGTACTGCGCGCCTTTGGCCCGATCTGGCCGGGCCGGCTGTTGCTCGGCGGTGTGCCGCTCGGCGATTGCAGTCGGCATAGCGCCATCCCGGGCGACGGCCTCGTGCCGTTCCATAAGCTCAGCCAGTGGCTCACCTATTCGCTGATCGAGCCGCTCGCCGATGCTGGTTTCACCATCACCGACATCGAGGGCCTGACCGGTCTCGCCGAGTACCGCAATGGCGGTCTCTTCCTCGATTGCGGGATCATCGCGCCGCGCGACGAAAGCTTGTTGCGGCAACCGCTCGAGCCGTTCGGCGAGCCGGTCGTCGAGTGGCGCGCCTTGACGGTCGCGCTGCTGGATCGCCTCGCGATCGGCGTGCGCGACGCACTCCACAAAAGCGCCGCCGAATTCCCGCTCGCCAAAGTGCTGGAAGGCGGCAGCTGGGCCGCCGGCCGCGAGATTGCCGCCGAGCGGCGGCCGGACGGCGCCGCGCCGCTGACCATCGTCAGCGACGGAACCCTGTTTTGAGGACGATTGCGATGCCGAAGCCGCAGCACAATCCCCATCCGCCGGCGCTGACGATCGTCGATCACCCGCTGGTGCAGCACAAGCTGTCCTTGATGCGCAAGCGTGACACCAGCACCTCGAAATTCCGCCTGCTGATGCGCGAGATCAGCCTGCTGCTGGCCTATGAGGCGACGCGCGACCTGGCGCTTGAGGAGACCGAAATCGAGACGCCGCTCGAACCCGCGCAGGTACCGGTGTTGGCCGGTAAAAAACTCTGCCTCGTCTCGATCCTGCGGGCCGGCAACGGCATTCTCGACGGCATGCTCGATCTGATGCCGTCCGCGCGGGTCGGGCATATCGGCATCTACCGCGAACCGCGCACTCTGCAGGCGGTCGAATACTATCTGAAGCTCCCCGACGATCTGCCGGGGCGCGACGTGATCCTGGTCGACCCGATGCTCGCTACCGGCAATTCGGCGGTTGCGGCGATCTCCCGCCTGGTCGAGCTGAAGGCGCGCTCAATCAGATTCGTCTGC
The DNA here is from genome assembly GCA_005888515.1 of Alphaproteobacteria bacterium. Lineage (GTDB taxonomy): Bacteria > Pseudomonadota > Alphaproteobacteria > ATCC43930 > CGMCC-115725 > DATARH01. The sequence continues at coordinate 3,794 of VAZR01000044.1, forward strand.
TTGGTCGCCGCTCCCGAGGGCATCGCGCAATTGCACCGGATCTTCCCGCAGGTCGCCGTCTTCACCGCGGCGCTCGACCGCTGCCTGAACGATCACGGTTATATTCTGCCGGGGCTCGGCGATGCCGGCGACCGGCTGTTCGGAACCAAGTAACGGCGGCGAATGAAGTGCGGCAGGTCAGGGAGTGCGATTGCCGCTTCTCTGGCGCCAAGAAGCTCGCCAATCGCGCATGATCCCGACAAATCTGGCGCGCTGTTCGGGCGATAATGCATTCAGAAGCGCGACGGTTTGCGAGGTCGCCTCGTGCTGCGTCGCGCGCCGCCTCTCGCCGGCTTCGTCGAACAGCCGTTCGACTTTGGCCGCGTCGGGCTGCGGCTTTGCCAGCTCCTCCCACGCCGCGCTCATCAGCGGGTCGGTTTCCTGCCGCATCTGCTCGGTGCGGACGCGGATCGCCCCGACATAGCGATCGAAGGCGGCGCGTTGCTGCGGATCGAGATCGAGCTGGGCGGCCATCTGCCGATAGCGTTCCGCCAGGTCCAACCGCGCCGGCGGCGGGTTGAGGCGGCTCCATACGGCGCCCGCGATGAAGCACAAATTCAGTACCAGCGACACCGCCAGCAGCGCCATCCACAGCCGCTGCCGTCCGGCGACACGGGTCCGGCCGGCAGTCGCGACGCTCACGTCCGCACGCCCTCCGTCAGATCGCGCACGAAACCGGCGGACGGTTCGAGCAGATCGCGCAGCAGGCTGTCCTCGGCGGATTGCGCAACCGGGGCAAAAGCGGCCGAGGTAGCGCTGCCCAGATCGAAGCCGAGCCAACTGGCGAGGACGAGCGCCGCAGCGAGGCTCGCCCAGCGGGCGACGCCTGGCAAGGTCGGCGGTGACAGCCGCACGCGGGTGAACGGAATAACTCGACCGCGTTCCTGCCCCGGCTCGGAGACGAGGGCGCTCGTCGGGGTCGAGCCGCCCATCGGCAAATCCGGCGAGGTCGAGAAACCGTTCGCCCTCGTCCTCAACCGCCTCGGCCACAGCTGTGCGCTGCCACAATGTGCGGTCCGAGGCTTCGGCCGTCGGCTCGCCGCCGGTTCCGTCACCCCGATGATCGACTGTTCCCGTCATGCCTACTCTACGATGCTCCCGGCAAAACTATCCCCGCAACCCACGGTTTCACAAATGCTTAATCAACGGTGCGAAAGTGCGCACGCAGCTTGACCATCGCCTTGTGATGCGCGCTGCGCACGGTCTGCGGATCGATGCCGAGGGCGCGGGCGATTTCCGCGACGTCCATGTCCCGGTCATAAAGCATCGCCAGGATTTCCCGCTGCCGCGGCGACAGCAGCGCCTCCGGCAATTTGAGCTTCTGCACCGGCTCGACCGGATCGATCGCCAGCTGCGCTTCCGGCACGGCGTCGAGCGGTACCGCTTCGGCACGCCGCCGGCGTAGCCCGTCGCGCGCCGTGCTGCGGGCGACGATCGTGATCCAGGTCGACAGCGAGGCCCGCGTCGGGTCGTAGCTGCGCAACAGGCGGAAATCGTCCTTGCACAACCGGACAAACACGTCCTGGGTCAGATCCTCCACCTCGGGCTGCGCCATCGCGACACCGCGCACCGCGGCGACGACCAGCCCGCCATAGCGCCGGACAAAGGCGTCCCATGCCGCCTTCTCGCCCCGCAGCAGCGCTTCCGGGAGGCTGTCTCGCGCCAATCAACTCTTCCCGCCGCCGCGCTCTTGGCCGCTCCAGCCGTCACAGCGCCGTGAAAAAATCATTTCCTTTGTCGTCGACGACAATGAAAGCCGGAAAATCGACAACCTCGATGCGCCAGATCGCTTCCATGCCGAGCTCGGGATACTCGAGGAGCTCGACCTTCTTGATGCAATCCTGTGCTAGCCGCGCCGCCGGCCCGCCGACCGAGCCGAGATAGAACCCGCCATATTGACGGCACGCCTCGCGCACCTCCGGCCCGCGATTGCCCTTGGCGAGGCTGATGAAGCTGCCACCGGCGGCCATGAACGGGCCGACATAGCTGTCCATACGCCCCGCGGTGGTCGGTCCGAACGAACCCGAAGCGTACCCCTCCGGCGTCTTGGCCGGACCGGCATAATAGATCGGGTGGTCCTTGAAATATTGCGGCAGACCCTCGCCGCGGTCGAGCCGCTCCTGCAATTTGGCATGCGCGATGTCACGCGCGACGATCAGCGGCCCCGACAGGCTGAGCCGCGTCTTGATCGGGTATTGCGACAGGGTGCGGCGGATCTCCGCCATCGGCCGGCTGAGATCGATCGCCGCGACCTCGCCGCTGAGCGAGGCCTCGCTGATCTCCGGCAGGAAGCGCGCCGGGTTGGTTTCGAGCTCTTCGAGAAACACGCCTTCGGCGGTGATCTTGCCGAGGATCTGCCGGTCGGCCGAGCATGACACGCCGACGCCGATCGGCAGGCTGGCGCCGTGCCGCGGTAGACGGATCACGCGGACGTCGTGGCAGAAATATTTGCCGCCGAACTGGGCGCCGATCCCCAGCCCGCGCGTCAATTCCAGCACCTCGGCCTCGAAACCGCGGTCGCGGTAGGCCTGCCCATACTTGTTGCCGGACGTGGGCAGCGAATCGAGGTAGCGGCAACTCGCCAGCTTTACGGTCTTCAGATTCATCTCGGCCGAGGTGCCGCCGATCACGATTGCGAGATGGTAGGGCGGGCAGGCTGCCGTGCCGAGGGTGCGGATCTTCTCGTCGAGGAATTTGAGCAGCGATTTCGGGTTCAGCACCGCCTTCGACTGCTGATACAGGAAGCTCTTATTGGCCGAGCCGCCACCCTTGGCGATGAACAGGAAATCGTATTCGGCGCCGGGTTCGGCGTAGATGTCGATCTGCGCCGGCAAATTGTCGCCGGTATTGACCTCTTCATACATCGACAGCGGCGCCACCTGGCTGTAGCGCAGATTGGTCTCGGTGAAGGTGCGCCGGATGCCCTCCGACAACGCCGCGGCATCATCGGCGCCGGTCCACACCTGCTGTCCCTTTTTGGCCATGACGATCGCGGTGCCGGTGTCCTGGCACATCGGCAGGACCTTGCCGGCCGCGATATTGGCGTTCTTCAACAGGTCGAGCGCGACGAACTTGTCGTTGGCCGAGGCTTCCGGGTCGTCGAGGATCGCGCGCAGCTGTGCCAGATGCCCGGGCCGCAACAGGTGCTGGCAATCGACAAACGCCTGCCGCGCCAGCAGGGTCAGGGCCTCGGGTGCGACCTTGACGATGGGTTCCCCCTCGAAGGACGCGGTCGAGACATAATCGCCGGTCAGCTTGCGGTAGGGCGCATCATCCTCGCCCAGCGGCAAAAGCTCGTGAAAACCGGCATCGCTCATCTGTTGCTCCAAAACGGATCGTCGCCGCAGGATCTTCCTTTCCGCACCGACGTCGAGCATGGGTGGGTTGGACCGCGGGCGTCTCGCCCGCCTGCCGGCCAGCTAATGCCGGCCGTCAGCGTTTGCGGAAGCTGTCGAGCGTGACGACCTCGGCGGCCGGACGGTCGGATTCCGCAGGGGCGGCGTCGGGCTGGGCTTCAGGCTGAGCCGCCGGCGCGGGCAGGCTGCCGACCGCCTTCGGCTCGATTGGCGGGCCGGCAAATTCCAGCGCGAAATTGACCGAAGGATCGGCAAAGCTGCGGATCGCGGCCCACGGGATCGTCAGCCGCTCGATCTGCTTCTGAAAACTCAGGGACACCGAAAACGCCTCGTCGCCGATTTCGAGATCCCAGAACTGGTGCTGCAGCACGATCGTCATCTCGTCGGGGTATTTGTTGCGCAGCGATTCCGGCAGGACGACTCCGGGCATCTGAGTCGCGAAGCCGATGTAGAAATGGTGCGCGCCGCGCGGCCCCTCCTGCGCGACTCGCGCCAGCGCGTCGCGCACGACGCCGCGTAGAGCCCGCTCGACCATCTTGTCGTATTGAAACAGATCCTGCGCCACCGCCCCTTGCCCGACCACAGCGACCGTGTGGGAAGAATTAAGTGAGGGGCTTCTGTTGCCCGGTGCCCCTCGGACCGCGAGTTACCTGTTAGCTTCACCCCGTGAAGGGTTAGGCCGCAAGTGCCTCTGTTGCGAAGTTATCGTTCGCAGCTAAGTTTTGACCCGATAACGGCGGTATCATGCCGGGCGACGGTTCTTACCTTTACCACGCGCGTCGAGCCTATTTCGCCCCCATAAGCTGCCGGCTCCAGAGCCGGCGGAATTTGGTGGAGGCGCCGGGTACCGCCCCCGGGTCCGCAACGCTTATTCCGTAAGCCGTTTATCGCCATAGTCGGTTGCCCGACCCGAGAGATATAGGGTGGGACCGGCCCGAACGCAATCGCGCGGAACGTTAACAGGGGGGCCTTGTGTTAGCGCGAGGGACTGGCGCCTGATGTCGGCGAACGGATCGCAGGTGCAAGCAGTTTGCGGAAGGGCGGGGATTTCGGGGCATGAGCGACACGTTACTGGCCTGCCGTGATTGCGGTCAGCTGCATCGCGCCGCGAACGCCCTGGTTCCGGGGCATCGCCTAGCCTGCATCCGCTGTGGGCGCGGGCTGTCGCGGTACCCGCCGACCGGGCTCGACGCGCCGCTGGCGCTGGCCACGACCGCGCTGATCCTGCTGCTGCTGGCCAATATCTATCCGATTTTCCTGGTCAACCTCGAAGGGCGCGCCGGTCAGGACCTGCTGATCAGCGGCCCGCTGCGCCTCTCCGAATATGGCGGTCCGTTCGCCGGGCTGGGCATGCTGGTGGCCGGGCTCTCGTTTGTCATTCCGCTCGTATGGCTGTGCCTCGTGGTGATCGTGCTGACCGGGCTCAGATCGGGCGATCCCGCGCTGCGGCCGAGGCTGGCGCCGCTGTGGAAGACGGCGCTCTTGCTCTATCCCTGGAGCATGCTCGACGTCTATCTGCTCGGCACCTATGTCGCCTACAGCCGCCTGTCGGATGCGGTCGAGACGAATGTCGCAATCGGCGGCTACGCGCTCGGCGTCCTCGTGCTGGTTCAGGCGGTGCTGATGGTCGTGCTCGGGGTCAGGCGGGTCTGGGACATGATTGCCGATCCGCAGCAATTTGCCCCGCAGCCCGGCGAGCCCTGGGTCATGTGCGGCGCCTGCCAGCTGGTGACCGCGGCGCCGGAACCCGGAGCCACGGCCGGCCGCCGGCTGTGCCCGCGCTGCGCCACGGCGCTCGAGCCGCGCCAACCCGGCAGCCTGAGCGCCACCCTTGCGCTGATCAGCGCCGCCGCGATCCTCTATCTGCCGGCTAATCTGCTGGCGGTCATGACGGTCGAGCGGTTTGGCCGGGTCAACAGCTACACGATCCTGGCCGGGGTCGAGGAGCTCGCCAACCTCGGCATGTGGCCGCTGGCGTTGCTCGTGTTCTTCGCCTCGATCGTCGTGCCGATGCTGAAGCTCGTGTCGCTCGGCTGGTTTCTCTACGCCATCCGCCGGCGCTCGCCGCGCCGGCTGCGGGAGCGGACCAGGCTCTATCGGCTGATCGATGTCGTCGGGCGCTGGTCCAACATCGACGTCTTCATGGTCTCGATCCTCGCCGCCTCGCTGCAGTTCGGCTTTTTGACGACGGTCGATCCCGAGGCCGGGATCATCAGCTTTGCTGCCGTCGTCGTGCTGACGATGCTGGCGACGACGATTTTCGATCCGCGCCTGATGTGGGATGCGGCGCGTGGAGAGGTCCGGTGAATTATCCAAGCGGCGCGTCGCCCGGCGGGTTGCCGCCGCCCCGGCTGCGGCCCTGGGCCGGGCTGCCGTGGGTCTGGGCGGTGCCGGTCATCGCGCTGCTGATCGCGGGCTGGCTCGGCATCCGCAGCATCGCCGATCGCGGTCCGGTCATCACGATCAGCTTCGCCAATGCCGAGGGCATCGAGCTCGGGCGTAACGAGGCGGCGCGCACGACGATCCGCTATAAGAATGTCGAGCTCGGCCGCGTCGTCAGCCTCGGTCTCAGCGACGACCAGTCGCATGTCGTCGTGACCGCCGAGATGCGCCGCGAAGCCGCGCCACTATTGCGCGCCGACACCAAATTCTGGGTGGTCCGACCGCGCCTCGAATTCAGCGGCATCAGCGGTCTCAGCACGCTGGTTTCGGGCGCTTATATCGGCATCCTGCCCGGCGGCGGCGAGCGCGCCGCCCGCGATTTCACCGGCTTGCAGAACCCGCCGCCCGGTCAAGGGTTGGTCGGCGGCAAGAGCTATACCCTGGCGGCCGACCGGCTGCCCTTCGTCAGCGACGCGGCGCCGGTCTATTACCACGGCGTCAAGGTCGGCGAAGTCACCGAGCAGACGCTGTCCGACAAGGACGGCACGGTGTCGATCAAGATCTTCATCTACGAACCGCACAGCGTGCTGATTCGGCCGGGCAGCCAGTTCTGGGTCTCGGCCGGCGTCGAGGCATCGCTCGGTACGCAGGGGCTGCGCCTGGAGACCGAGACGTTGCAGACGTTGCTGACCGGCGCCATCGTGTTCGATACGCCGCCCGCCGCGCTCGCCGAGGCGGAAAGCCCGCAGGGGTCGAATTTCACGCTGTACCGCGACCGCAAATCGGCGGCCGATTCCGCCGACCCGGTGCGCGTCTTCTACCAGGTATCGTTCCCCGGCGCCTTGCATGGGCTGGCAATCGGCACGCCGGTCGAATTGCGCGGCATCCCGGTTGGCCGGGTCTCGGCATTGCGGCTCGAATACGATGCGGCGAGCGACGAGATCCGCGTGCCGGCGACGCTGGAGATCGCACCGCACCGCATCGCCAGCCCTGAGACCGCGGCGATCCCGCGCGACGACAAGCAGGCGGTGACGGACGCGACCAACAAGCTGTTCGAGCATTTGATCGACAAGGGGCTGCGGGCCCGCCTGGCGCCCGACAATCTGCTGATCGGATCGCGCATCGTCGCGCTCGAATTTGTCGAGAATGCCGAGCCGGCGCAGCTGGCGCAAAAGCAACCCTATCCCGAGCTGCCCGCCATAACGGGGAGCGGCCTCGACGAGATCGCCCGCTCGGCAACCGCCTTTCTCGACCAGCTCGCCTCCCTGCCGCTCGGCGATCTGATCGGCGGCATGCGCGACATGGTCAAGCATGCCGATTCGGTGGTCGCCTCGCCCGAGTTGAAGCGCTCGGTGCGAGAGCTCGACCGCACCTTGGCCGATGCCGGAAAGTTCGCCCGTGATATCCGGGCACAAACCGGCCCGCTGCTCGGGAAATTGAACGCCGCCGCCGACCAGCTCGGCTCGACCTTAGCCCTGCTCGGCAACGACCCGCGCTCCTCGACCGATCTCGCGCGCACAATGGACGAGCTGAAGGGCGCGGCGCGCTCGGTACGCGTCCTCGCCGACATGCTGGAGCGCCATCCCGAGGCGCTGTTGCGCGGCAAATCGGATGCGTCGCGGTGAGGCTCGCGGCCTTGCTGGTGGGAAGCGCCTTGCTGCTGACCGGCTGCGGCTCGTCGCCGCCGAGCAAATATTATGTACTGACCGCCGACCCGGTGCCGCAGCGCGTATCGGCTGCCGCGGGCAAGACGGTAGCGCCCAATACCATAGCATTGGGGCGGGTCAGCCTGCCGGGCGCGCTCGATCGGCCGCAGATCGCGCGCCGCAAGGGCGGCAACGAGATCGTCTTTTCCGACGAAGAACGCTGGGCCGGGCCGCTCGACGACATGGTGCGCCGCGTGCTGGCCGATGATCTCGCCGCCCGGCTCCCGGCCGGCGTGAGCCTCATCGAAAGCTCGGCGAAACCGCCGCCCGGTGTGACGATCGCGGTCGAGGTCTCGCGCTTCGACGCCGACGAATCCGGCGGCGTCACGCTGACCGCCCGCTGGGAGGCGCTGGGCCCGAACGGCCGGCCGCTCGGCCCGCCGCGCGAATCGACGATCGTCGAGCCGGGGGCTGGGAAGGACGCGGCGGCGGTCGCAACCACGATGAGCCGCGCCGTTGCCGCCTTGGCCGCGCGCATCGCCGCCGGCTTGCGCTAAACTCCCCTCGCGCAGTTTCGAGCACCGCTGCATTGCCGGCGAGCGTGCATCGAGACGCGCCCCGGCTTTCACCCGGGACGCTCCTCAGCATGAGGTGGGATGGTGGATGGCATAAGAGAAAAACCTCATCCTGAGGAGGCCGCGAAGCGGCCGTCTCGAACGACGCAAGCGGCTGATCCAGCCCTCCCGCCGCGGATCACTCCGGAACAGCAGGGCGAGATCGCCGCCGAGCGTGGCGCGAGCACGCCGACCCGCCGGGTCACTGTGGCCGCGCTCGAGGAGATCCTCTACGAGCCGTTGCCGGTGCTCGACCGCGGTTTTGTGCGGGTCATCGACTACATGGGCGATGACGGCGCGATCGTGCAGGCGGCGCGCGTCTCCTACGGGCGCGGCACCAGGCGGGTCAGCGAGGATCGCGGCCTGATCAACTATCTGATGCGGCACCGCCACACGACCCCGTTCGAAATGTGCGAGATCAAGTACCACGTCAAACTGCCGATCTTTGTCGCGCGGCAGTGGATCCGCCACCGCACCGCCAACGTCAACGAGTACTCGGCCCGCTATTCGATCCTTGACAACGAGTTCTATATCCCGGCCCCCGAGCATCTGGCGGCGCAGGCGACGACCAACCGCCAGGGCCGCGGCGCGGTCCTCGAAGGCGAGGCGGGGCGGCGCGTCCTCGACCTGCTGCGCGAGGATTCCGAGCGCGCCTACGCCGGCTACGCGGCGATGCTGAACGAGGACGAGGCCGGCGCCCCTATTGACCCGGCCTGGCCGGGCCTCGCGCGCGAATTGGCGCGCATGAATTTGTCGCTGAATTTTTATACGCAGTGGTACTGGAAAGCCAA
>VAZR01000377.1 GCA_005888515.1 Alphaproteobacteria bacterium
AGATCCGCGCAGCTGGAGCCATATTCGCGTAGCGACAAAATACCCCGAAATCACCCGCCGCCACTTTGCTGCGCGCGGCGTGCAGGCTGAATGCATCAAGTTGAACGGTGCGGTGGAATTGGCGCCGAAGCTCGGCTTATGCCGCCACATCGTCGATCTGGTGCAGACCGGCGCGACCCTGACAGCCAACGGCCTCGTCGAAATCGAGCACATCGCCGAAATCACCTCGCGGCTGATCGTCAATCGACCCGCGCTGAAAACCCGGCCGGAAGAAGTCGGCCGCTGGATCGAGCGGTTCCGCGGCACCGTCGAAGGCGGCGGCAAGAGCGCCGCACGCGCCGCGGCGGCTTCGGATTGAGGGCCGGCGGCGATGCCGATCACCCTCGATACGCGCGATGCCGGCTTCGAGACCGCTTTCGCGACCCTGCTCGCCGCGAAGCGCGAAAACGCGGCGGATGTTGATGTCGCGGTCGCGGCGATCATCGATAATGTGGCGAGCCGTGGTGATGCGGCGCTGGTCGAGTACACCAACCGCTTCGATCGCGTCGAGCTGACGCCGGCGAGGCTGCGCCTGACAAAAGGCGAAATCGCCGCCGGCGCGGACGCCGCGCCGACCGAAACCGTCGATGCTCTGCGCTTGGCCGCCGAGCGGATCGAAAGCTTCCATCGGCGCCAGTTGCCGATGATGATCGATTATGTCGACGATGCCGGGGTGCGGCTCGGGTTGCGTTGGCGGCCGGTCGCCGCCGCCGGCCTGTATGTGCCGGGCGGCACGGCGGCTTATCCGTCATCGGTGTTGATGAACGCGATCCCGGCCAAGGTGGCAGGTGTCGAGCGGCTGGTCATGACCGTGCCGGCGCCGGACGGTGTCTTGAACCCGCTGGTTCTCGCCGCCGCCCGGCTGGTCGGGATCGACGAGATTTACCGGATCGGCGGCGCGCAGGCGGTGGCGGCGCTCGCTTATGGAACCGCTACGATCAAGGCTGTCGACAAGATCGTCGGGCCGGGCAACGCCTATGTCGCCGCCGCCAAGCGGCGCGTCTTCGGCCGTGTCGGCATCGATATGATCGCCGGCCCGTCGGAAATCCTGGTCGTCGCCGATCGGCACAACGACCCCGCCTGGATCGCCGCCGACCTGTTATCGCAGGCGGAGCACGATGCCGCGGCGCAGGCCATCCTGGTGACCGATAGCAGCGAATTCGCTGCCGCTGTCGAGGCCGCCGCGGCGAGGCATCTCGAACATTTGCCGCGAGCCGACATCGCACGCGCGAGTTGGCAGGCCAATAGCGCGATCCTGCTCGTCGCCGATTGGAACGAGGCGGCGCCGCTGATCGACCGCATCGCGCCCGAGCATCTCGAATTGGCGATCGATGATCCCGATGCTCTTGCCGCGCGGGTGCATCATGCCGGTGCGATATTTCTGGGGCGCTACACGCCGGAAGCGATCGGCGATTATGTCGCCGGACCGAACCGTCTCGATGCCCTCGCGCCGGCTGCGATCCGACTTGCCGAAGCCGAGGGGCTCGACGCGCACGCTCTGTCGCTGGCATTGCGGCTGAGCCGCAGATGAACGCGGCGGCCGCGCCGGCACCGCAGCGGATCGCCGAGATCACGCTCGACGAACGCACCGTTATCCGGCGCAGCCGCGCCATAGAGGACGAGCGTACCGCCGCGATTACCGACCTGCTTAAGGATAACCGGTTCACGCCCTTGTCGGGCCTTACCGGCCCGTACCATTTGCATCTCGCGGTCGAGGAAAACCGGCTGATCATGGAGATCCGCCCGTTGAACAACTTGGGGGCCGACGGGTCGAACGAGTCGATCGTCCTGCCGCTCGCCCCGTTCCGCCGCATCGTCAAAGACTATTTTCTCGTCTGCGAGAGCTATTACGAGGCAATCCGCGACAAGAGCTTGACCCAGGTCGAGGCGATCGATGTCGGCCGGCGCTCGTTGCACGATGAGGGTTCGGAATTGCTGGCCGAGCGCCTGGCCGGCAGGGTGGCGATCGACCATGATACGGCGCGCCGCCTGTTCACGCTGATTTGCGTGCTGCACCTGCGCAGCTGAGACCGCGATGCCGATCCTGGTGCTCGCCTCGGCCTCTCCGCGCCGGCTCGAATTGCTGCGCCAGATCGGCATCGTGCCGGATCACGTCGAGCCGGCCGACATTGACGAGACGCCGCGCCGCGGCGAATTGCCGGCCGGCCATGTCGTGCGGCTCGCAGAAGCGAAGGCGCGGGAGATACGGCCGCGTTATCCTGAGGCCTTCATTCTTGCCGCCGACACCGTCGTCGCCTGCGGCCGCCGGATCCTGCCGAAGGCTGAGGATGAAGCCACCGCACGCACCTGCCTGACCCTGCTGTCGGGTCGCCGTCACCGGGTTTATGGCGGGGTCGCATTGCTGAGCCCGGGTGGCGATCTGGCGATCCGCCGCATTGTCAGCCAAGTTGCCTTCAAGCATGGGTCGCCGGCTCTTACTCGAATGTGGTCGGACTGCCTTTATACGAAACGGCACAATTACTCGCCGGCCGCGGGTACCGCGTTTGTCCGGCACCCTGCTGATCGCCGCCGGGCCCGGCGAATGGCGCGCCGCCTGGGTCGAGGACGGGGCGGCGGTGGAGCTCTATGTCGAGCGCAGCGACAGCCCGCCGGCCGGCGGCATCCATCTCGGCCGGGTGGTGCGGCGAACCCCCGGGCTCGACGCGGTTCTTGTTGATATCGGGGCCCAGCGGCCCGGATTTCTGCCGGTGCGCGAAGCCCCTGCCGACCCGCGTCTTGATGAGGGTGCACGCGTTATCGTGCAAGTGCGGCGCGAGGCGCAGCAGGGCAAAGGCGCGCGAGTGTCAATACGCATCATCCCGCGTCCGGGCGGGTTGGATCCGGAGCAACTCGCGGCAGAGGCCGTCCGACACGAGCCTCCTTTCCAACTCGATCCCCCACCGGGATTTGCCGCTGCGCTTGCCTTACAGCTGCGGGCCGAAGCAGACCAGATTCTGGCAGACGATACGGCAATCCTCCGGGAGCTGCGCGGCGCCTTTCCGAAAGCCGCAATCGCACATCGTCCGGCCGAGGAATGGCCGGTAGACGTCGAGGCGGAATTCGCGGCGGCGTTGGCGCCTAGCCTCGCGCTGTCGGGCGGCGGCAGTATCCATATCGCCGAGACCCCGGCAGCAGTGCTGATCGATGTCGATACCGGCACACCAGGAGAGAGTTCGGCCGAGCGCAGCGCGCTCGGGGCTAATCTCATGGCGGTGCGGGCAATCGCGCGCCAATTGCGGCTGCGCCGGCTCGGTGGCGGTATCGTCATCGACTTCGTCGGGCTCGAAGGACGCGGCGCGCGGGAGAAGGTGCGTCAGGCGATGACAGCCGCCCTCGCCGGCGATCCGGCCGAGCCGCAGGTGCTCGGCTGGACCCGGCTCGGCCATCTCGAAATTGTCCGGCCGCGGCGGGGCCGGCCGCTCAGCGAGGCGATGCTCGAACCGCAGGCCGTCGGCAAGAGCAGCCTCGCGCTGGCTTTCGAGGCATTGCGCCTTGTCCAACGGGAAGCGCGCGCCCGCCCCGCCGCCAACTGGCAGCTCATCGTCAGCCCGGCGGTCGAGGCAGCGTTACATGGCCCGGCAAGGGCCGGATTGCGGGCGCTCGAGACCCGCCTCGGGCGGCAGATTCTCGTTAAGGCCGAACCAAACCGCGAACGCGCCGCTTTTGACATCGTGCCGCGGTGAGCCAATATCGAAAGCATGGCGAAGGATCCCGTCACCCCGCTCTCCGCCGGGCCGCGCCGCTGTCCGATCTGCGGCAAGCCTACCCCGCCGCGGCATCAGCCTTTCTGCTCTACCCGCTGCGCCGATATCGATCTCGGCCGCTGGCTCAAGGGCAATTACCGGGTCGAAACCGAAGAGCCGGCCGACGACCCGTCGGACGAGACCGAGCGCCAGCCCGACTAGTGCAGCATCCCTACCATGCTGGCGTCCCACGCCGTAGCGGGTTATGTCATCTCCGATAACGGCAAAGGGCGGCAGCTTCATGCAACGTTTCGAGGGTACCGAGACCTATGTGGCGACCCAGGATCTGCAGGTCGCGGTGAACGCCGCGATCGCGCTCGAGCGTCCGCTGCTGATCAAGGGCGAGCCGGGCACCGGCAAAACCATCCTCGCCCATGAGGTTGCCAAAGCGCTCGGCAAGGAGCTGATCACCTGGCACATCAAATCGACAACCAGGGCGCTGCAGGGCCTGTACGAATACGATGCGGTGTCGCGGCTGCGCGACGGCCAGCTCGGCGATGCGCGGGTGCACGACATCGCGAATTACATCAAGCCGGGCAAATTGTGGGACGCGTTTGTTGCTGACACAGCCCCGGTATTGCTGATCGACGAGATCGACAAGGCCGATATCGAGTTCCCGAACGACCTCCTGCTCGAACTCGATCGCATGGAGTTCTTCGTCTACGAGCTGAAGCAGACGATTGTCGCCAAGCAGCGGCCGATCGTCATGATCACCTCGAACAACGAAAAGGAACTGCCGGACGCGTTTCTCCGCCGCTGCTTTTTTCACTACATCCGGTTTCCCGACCGCGACACGATGCAGCGCATCATCGATGTGCATTTCCCCGGGCTGCAGCACGATCTGGTGCACGAGGCGTTGACGATCTTCTTCGATGTTCGCGACGTGCCCGGGCTGAAAAAGAAGCCCTCGACATCGGAATTGCTCGACTGGATCAAGCTGCTGCTGGTCGAGGATATTTCGCCCGAGGTGTTGCGCACCCGCGATCCGAAAAAGCTGATCCCGCCCCTGCACGGCGCGCTGCTCAAAAACGAGCAGGACGTCCAGCTGTTCGAGCGCCTCGCCTTCCTGCACCGGCGGGAACGCGGTTAGCCAGCAGTGTTCGTCTCGTTCTTTCTCGAATTGCGCGCCGCCAAGGTGCCGGTGTCGTTGCGCGAGTTTCTGACGCTGATGGAAGGGATGCAGCAGCGAGTTGCGCTGTTCGACATCGACGAATTCTATTTCCTGGCGCGCACGACGTTGGTGAAGGATGAGCGGCACCTCGACCGCTTCGACCGCGTGTTCGGTCATTGCTTCAAGGGCATCGAGACCCCGACCGATCCGCAGACCGAATTGCCCGAGGAATGGCTGAAGAAGCTCGGCGAACGCTATTTGACCGAGGAGGAAAAGGCGCAGCTCGAGGCGCTCGGCGGCTGGGAAAAGCTGATGGAGACGTTGCGCCAGCGTCTCGCTGAGCAGCAGCGCCGTCACCAGGGCGGCAACAAATGGATCGGCACCGGCGGCACCTCGCCATTCGGCGCACACGGCTACAATCCCGAAGGGGTGCGGATCGGCCAGAAATCGGAAGGCAACCGCAGCGCCGTCAAAATCTGGGACAAGCGCGAGTTCCGTAATCTCGACGACACCGTCGAGCTTGGCACCCGCAACATCAAGCTGGCGTTGCGCCGCTTGCGCCAATTCGCGCGTGAAGGCGCGGAGCTCGAACTCGATTTGCCGGACACGATACGCTCGACCGCGCACAACGCCGGCTGGCTCGATTTGAAGATGGTACCGGAGCGACACAATGCGGTGAAGCT
>VAZR01000378.1 GCA_005888515.1 Alphaproteobacteria bacterium
ATTGTCGCGCTCCCAAGTCCAATGTCCCGGGGTCCACACCATGCGCGGTCCCGGAGGCGGCGGCGGAGTTTCGACGCGCGGTGCCGGCGGCGGGTTCGGCGCGATGATGGTCGTGGAGACCGTGCTGCCGACAGCCGGAGTCTCTTTGGTGATCGTTCGCTTCTCGATTGTCGTGGTTGAAGACTGGGCAAAGGCCGGCGCGGCAAACAGCAGCAGCGCTCCGGCGGCAACGAGTAGACCCCTCATCCTCAAATCCTCCATGGCTCGCGCGCCGCGTGGCTGCGGGCGCTCCTATGCCTATCAACAGGATCGGAGGTCGGATCATTCCGAATTAACGGTCTGCGTGTGCGCTATCCACGCCTGGGCGGCTCGATCGGCATTGTCGCGATGCTGGTCCAGGCGACCGGCGCGCCGGCCTTGTCGGCCGCTTGCGCCGGCGGCAACGCCGGGTCCCAATGCACCGCCAGAAAACGCCGCGCGCTGACCCCGCCGGCCGCGTCCGACACCAGCCAGACCAGCGGCGGCGCCATGACCTCCGGCTGGATCATGTCCTGCCGGTCAAAGCCGGCCTCCTGCGGCACCATCGGCGTGTTCGTGACCCCGCCCGGCACCAGCACGTTGACAGTCACGCCGGTGCCGTCGAGGTCCTTCGACATTATCGCCGAGAAGGCTTCGAGCGCCGCCTTCGACGGGCCATAGGTCGGCGAACCGCTGCGGATCATCGTGCCGAGGCTCGTCGTGACATTGACGATGCGGCCCCATTTGCGCCCCGTCATCTCCGGCACGACGGCCTGCGCCAGCAATAGCGGGGCGGTGGTATGGACCGCGACGAACTGGCGCCACTGGTCGGCGGTGATATCCCAGAAGCGCAACGGCTGCTGCCAATTGCCAGGGCGCAACGTCGCCTGCCCGATCCCGGCATTGTTGACCAGGATGTCGACCGCGCCGAACCGGCCGCGAGCCTGCCCGACGATGTCGGCGATAGCGGTCTCGCGGCTCAGATCGGCCTCGATCGTCAGCAGGTTCGCCTCCCTGCCCTGCTCACGCGCCGCGGCGGTCACGACATCGAGCCCATCGCGGGTGCGGTCGACCGCCGCAACGCGGATGCCGGCGCCGAGCATCCCCTTGACCAGAGCACGGCCGATGCCACCCGCCGCACCGGTCACAATCGCTGCCCGTTGTGTATCGCTCATGCCATCCTCCTGCGTCCGTGCGCGCGGCGCGCCGACGGCGGCAATCTACGCCACAATCGGCGCGGCGCGCACAACGAAGCAACGGGCAGACGGCGGAACACTAGTCGACGCGTCGAGCGATCCGCGGCCGGTTCTTGTGATCATAGATGATCCGCGTCTGCGGTTGCGGCCGGGCGAGGTATCCGGAAGCCCCGGCGACCACAGCGCCGCAAGCCGCCGTAACGAGCAGCGCGATGGCGCCCCGCACACTGTCCGTCAGCGGTGGCGGTTCTATGTGCGAGCAGATCATCCAGGTCACGATCGTCCCGAGGGCACCGCCGACAGCGGATCCGCCGGAAGCGGCCAGTACCTTGCTGGTCGGCGCGTTGGACGGAACGATGCCAGTGGCATCCACCATCTCCTGCGAGATCATTTCGTTTGCAACAGCCATGTCGTTCTCCCTTCCTGCGGCTTTTGCAGCCGCGGACAGGGTAACGAACCCGCCCAATACGACGTGTGAAGGGGACCACAAGCCGCCGAATTTTTAGGCCGCCATGGGGATGCCGCCGTTGCAACATAATCGCCATGCGGCGGGGCCGATTGTGTGGCTGCTTCCGCGCGGGCATGCTGCGGAGACAGCGGAGATAGGAGTGCCCGGCATGCACGATATCGTCATTCGCGGCGGGACCATTCTCG
>VAZR01000375.1 GCA_005888515.1 Alphaproteobacteria bacterium
GCGCCGCTCGCCGGGGCGATCCGCACCGAGTTGGAAGACGGGTGCGGGCTGATGCTGCTGCGCGGCATCGAACCCGGGCGTTACAGCCTCGACGAATTGAAGCTGCTCTATGCCGGGCTGTGCCGGCACATCGGGAGTTTGGTGTACTCGAACCGCGCCGGCGAGATCATGCGCGAGATCCGCGATGTGACGCGGAATGACGCGCCCGGTGCTGGTCGAAGTGTCGGCGAGCGTTACGGCGCGCTGCCCGACGCCGGGAAGCCCGGCGTGTTTCTGTCCTCCTATGCCCGCACCTTGACCAATCAGCTGCTGCGGTTTCACACCGACCGCTGCGATGTCGTCGGGCTGTTCTGCATCCGGCAGGCGCAAGCGGGCGGGCTCAGCCAATTGTGCAGCTCGCCGATGGTGCACAACGAGATGCTGCGGCGCCGGCCGGAGCTCGCCGCGGCACTGTACGAGCCGATGTGGCGCAGCCGCTTCGGCGAGGAGGACGCGACCGGCGACAGCGCCTATCCGCTGCCGGTCTGGGGGGTGCGCGGGGCCAAGTTCACCAGCCATTATTCACGCACCTTTGTCGAGGCGGCGCAGCGCCGCCCCGAGGTGCCGCGATTGAGCGCGGCGCAGGCCGAGGCGCTCGACCTGCTGCATGCGATCGCCGAGGAATTGTCGTTCGAGATGAGCTTTGCGCCGGGCGACATTCAATTCGTCAACAACCACGTGATCTACCACGCCCGCCGCGCCTTCGAGGACGACCCCGCCGAGGGCGGCCGCCTCCTCTTGCGGCTGTGGATGGCGGTGCCCAACAGCCGCGCGTTGCCCGAGGGCCACGAGGTGTTGTGGCGCAACATCGCCGCCGGCGCCCTGCGCGGCGGCATTGGCCAGACCCAGTCGACGCCGGTTGGATAGCCGCTTCGGACGGCTCGGCCGGATCCAACCGGCGATAGAACAGCCGATTTTGCGCTGGCTGCATTTGCAGCGTCTTTGCAGCCAGCGCTCGCCCGAAGATTGAATATCCCTCCCGCCGAGCCGGAGAAACCCTCGCGCCCCGAGCCCTTGTTCTCCGCCCGTCCAAATTCCCTCAGAACAGGGAATTTTTTGCGATTTATCAGGGAATTTGCTCCCGCGGCTTGAACGCCCATCCCCAACTCTCCGCTCCTCACCGACGGAACAAAATAGGAACTCTGTCCCGGCGTTTCAAGCCCAGGCTGCGGTCGACGTCTAACCTAAAAACCTGTTTTCGTTATGCCACGTCAGAGCCTGGGGGTCCGGTTTCTGATCCGGGCGTTGCGGCACCTGAACGGACCGGCCATGCATCGCGTAGTAGTCTCGGCCATTTTCAAATTCGTCTCGTATCCTACGGCTCACCTCGAAATGGTGGGTCGGTGTGACCGTGACGTAGCCTCGATCAAACAAGCTATGAATGTCGCGGCGAAGCAGAAGCCCATTTGTCGGTTCGTGCTCACCATGTTCCGAATACGGTCGAATGTGCGCTGCATCCAACGCCGGGAGCGTCCTCTCTCCGGTGACGGCACAACGCCGCTGATAATTATCAGTCACTACGATTCGAAACGCGCCCTGCCCCAGACGCGGCTGAATTAAGGTAGGCGCGCCCCAGCCTGAGGCCGGTGACTCAGATGCACCCGGAAAATGCGGCGCCGACGAAGCTGTCCGCTTCAAATGCGATCGAGCGGTTTCCCAGAGTATCAATCCCTCAGATGTATCCGTGCTATAGGTTTTGAAGCCCTGGAAATGAGGCGGCCAATTCGGCGGCTCAAACCAGTCGGTTTCGTCCAAGAAGAACGGCTGCGTCAGGATACGATAGCCTATAAGGAAATCCGCGCGTCCATCCGACGGCTCAGTCCGGTACCGCGCGATACGTGATCGCATTTGAACCAGGCTAGCGGCACCGTTTGCTTCCTGAAACGCGTCCCAGGCTAACCAGCAAGGCAGCGTCTCTGCGCGCGCAAAAATGCCGCCTCCCACAACGGTCCGATACGGCGCGTGTAATCTGAACAAGAAGAACTCACCAGGAGTGAGAGCACGAAACGAGCGAGGAGAGGGCGCCCAGAAGTTCACCTCGTCGAGGTCGGGCTTACCTCGGAGGTAGTCGAGTTTAGCATCAACCGATGATTTGGGGGAGGAACCATGGCACGGTATGTCATTGAGCGGCAGTTTCTCGTACCGATGTACGAGCACATTTTCGTCGAAGCGGCGGATTTGGAGACGGCCTGTCGAGAGGCGCTGGACGATTACGCCCATCCCTGGGGCGACGACGCGAAGCTCGATTGGGATAGCGCGCGCGCCACGACGATCGAGCAGGCGGTCGAAATCCCAGAAGACCTTTTTCCGGATCTTCGATCGGGGAAGAATCATGATGACTACGATCTGTCGCTCGTGGTTTACGACTCCGGGCTCGATCTGCTGCCGATCCCGGAGGAATTCGCTGAGGAACCGATTCAGGGGCCGCAGGGCAAGATCGGCTTCTCTTGATTTCGCCGCTTAGAGAAATCATTCTCTATATAGAGATTATTTAGACGAAGACCATGCGCAAGCAGGAAACCGAGCTGTTCACGCCGGCCGAGGCGGCGGTTTTGAGCCGCTTGAGCCTCAAGGCCGTGAACAACGCGATCGACAAGAAGACGGTGACCGCGCGGCGGACCAGGGCCGGCCGGCTGTTGGACGAGCCTGCCCTTGTCTACCTTTCGCTGGAACGGCAACTCGCGGGAGATACCACGCCTGAGTTTCGGCGGCGGCTGTTCGCCGAGATCGCGGCTGAGCCGAGGCGCCGGGTTGTCAGCGTCGGCGCGCTGAAGGTGGATATCGGCGAGTCGCGGCGCGAGGTCATGGAGCGCCTCAAGCAGCTGCGCCGCGCCGAGCGCCTTGTGACTGTCAATCCCGAGATCATGGGCGGCAATCCGGTGTTTCGCGGCACCCGGGTGCCGGTGCATCAGGTCGCTGAACTGCTCGCCAAGGGCGAAACCGTCGAGCGGCTGTGCGAAGACTATCCGCGGGTTAGCGAGGAGATGATCCGGCTGGCGCCGATCTACGCGGCGGCGCATCCGCTGCGCGGTCGGCCGCGCAAGCAGCCGTGGCATGGTTGGAAGCCGGTTGCGACGTGGAGCATCCCGATAAGA
Organism: Alphaproteobacteria bacterium; assembly: GCA_005888515.1. Lineage (GTDB taxonomy): Bacteria > Pseudomonadota > Alphaproteobacteria > ATCC43930 > CGMCC-115725 > DATARH01. The sequence goes on from VAZR01000375.1 coordinate 3,135, forward strand.
GACCTGAAATAGTCACCTCTTTTAATCGTCATCCTCGGGCTTGACCCGAGGATCCACGTGGATGGCCGGGCCAAGCCCGGCCATGACGGTTAGGCGGGATCAGCTTTTCTGGCACCTGCCGGGACGGCCGCGGTCCAATAAGATCGTGGTTCCGTCACTTCCGCTGTTACTTCACCCACGCCGCGGCGCTCCTCCCGGCGATGCGGCCGAAGACGGCGCCGGCCATCAGGCCGGTGCCACTGGCGTAGTTGTGGTAGTAGAGGCCGCCGGCCATCTCGCCGGCGGCGTAGAGGCCGGGGATCGGCCGGCCGGTGGTGTCCTCGACCTCGGCATCGTTGGTGATCTTGACGCCGCCAAAGGTGAAGGTGATGCCGGTCGTCACCCCGTAGGCCTCAAAGGGCGGCGTGTCGAGGCGCTGCGCCCAATTGCTCTTGTCGATCGGCAAGCCGCTCGTGCGCAGCCCGTCATGGATGTTCGGGTTGAACGGCACCTCCGGGCGCGGCGCCGCGTTGAACGCGCGCACCGTGTCGAGAAAACCCTTCGGGTCGACGCCTTCGAGCCGCCCGGCGAGCGCCTCAAGCGTGTCGGCCTTTTCCTTGGTCGTGCGCGGGATGCGGTATTCGTCGCGCAGCAGGTGCAGGGTCTTCTGGTCGAAGATCTGCCAGGCGAACATGCCGGGCTGCTTCAGGATCTCGCCGCCGTATTTGGCGTAGGTGTAGCTGTGGAAATCGGCGCCCTCGTCGAGGAAGCGCTGACCGCGCGCGTTGACGACGATGCCAAAGGGGTAACCGTGCTTCTGGAAGCGGTCGCCGACATCGAGATCGCCAAAGGGCGGCGCGTTGATGTCCCAGGCGCAGGCATGCGCGCCCGACCAGTGGCCGGCCGGCGCGGCGCCGATATCGAGCGCCATCTTGAGACCCTGGCCGGTGTTGAAGCGGCTGCCGCGCACCTTCGCGAGGTCCCAGCCCGGGCCGAGATAGCGGGCGCGC